>NZ_JAALEB010000054.1:0-21400 GCF_014145165.1 Dietzia sp. Cai40
GGGCCCGCTACAGGCGGTCCGCTGGGGCGGTCTGCTCAGGCGGAGCCGCGCGTGGTCGGCGTCGAGAGGACCACCCGACCGGTGGGTGTGCACGACGGCGCCGCCGGGCGTCGGTCGGGCGTGCGCAACGGCGACGACGTCGGGACGGCCCGGCCGGTCGGTGTGTACGAGAACACGGTCGGCGCGGTGGTGAGGGCAGTGTTGCGGTCCTGGGACACGGGATTCCTCCTGGTCGTCGAGGAGAACGATCGACGGCAGGTCGCCACGGGCGGCGCCGACGAGCCCTGCTGGCGATGTGGTGCGGAGGCGACGACGGCTCACCCGGGGCGGTGGCGCGGACCTCGTGGTGTGTGCGCCGTGTGGAGATGGGGTGGCCGGAGCTGAGCACTCCTGCGGAATCGAACGCTGTCGGCGGAGGTGTCGCCCGTCTGTTCGACCAGAGGCGCGCTGGTGGGCGCGCGATGGAACGACGATCGCATGTCGCCCAGCGGAGCACAAGTCGTCGCGCCGGTGTTCGTGCGGCGCGGCCGGGACCTACGCTGTCCTGGTGAGTACACCTACCGGCGGCGCGGACATCCCGGACGATTCCGTCCTCGACTCCCTGCGCGGGGCCGTCGACCCGCTCGAAGCCCGACACGAATCCGATCCGGCACGGCCGACGGACTTTCGGACCCAGGTCACCCGGTTCTTCCTCACGGGCGTACTCTCCGCGGTCGTCGACTACGGCCTGCTGCAGCTGTTCATGCTGTTCGGGCTGGGGTACGGCCCGGCCAAGGCGCTGTCCTTCGTGGCCGGGACCCTCACTGCGTACTCGCTCAACCGTCGGTGGACGTTCCAGGCCGAGCCCTCCCGCGCCCGCTTCGTCGCCACGATGGGCCTGTACGCGCTGATGTTCGGCGTGCAGTGGGGCCTGTTCATGCTGCTGGTGCCGTGGTTCCACGACCTGGGCTGGAGCACGTTCTGGGCCACGACGGTCGGCTACGTCATCGCGCAGGGCGTGGCGACGGTCACCAACTTCATCGTCCAGCGGACCGTGATCTTCCGGGTGCGCTGACCGCCCTCCCGAGTTACCGCCCGGCCGGGGTTAGCCTGGACGGCGCGCCCGGGCCAGCAGTCGCCCGGGAGTGAGACGACCTCCGCCCCGACTCCCCAGGAGCACCCGCCACATGGACGCCACCACCGTGACAGCCGCAGGTGCCGACGCCGGTTCCGCCCCCGACGAGCGCGACCTGCTGGTGCAGCGCACCCTGTTCTCGGGCCCGCGCAGGTGGGTCAACGACGACCTGTACTCGCGGATCGTGCGGGGGGTCGTGCGCCGCACGCGCGCCGAGTTGCACCTGGACGCCGGGGCCGTCGTCGACACCAACACCTACTTCGGCCGGTTCGAGGCCTCCTACTGGCAGCGCTGGACCACGGTCACCAGCCTCACCGTGCGGGTCGCGGTGGAGTCCGAGGGGCGCCTCGACGTCCTGGTCCGCGCGTCCGACATCGGTTCCCACGTGCGCACCGTGGACGTGTTCCACCACCAGGGGGACGGGATGGCGGTGTTGCACGTGCCGGTGGACACGTTCGTCGACGGTGGCGCGATGTGGCTGGAGTTCCACGCCGTGGACGCCGAGGCGACCGTGTCCGAGGTGACGTGGGGTGTGACGACGACGAGCCCGGCCCGCCGCGCGGCGGTGGCCATCTGCACCTTCAACAGGGCGGACGACTGCGCTGCCACCGTCGACTCGCTGGCCTCGGACCCGGTGGTGGCCGAGCTGATCGACGACCTCTACGTGACCGATCAGGGGACCGACCTGGTCGAGACGCGGGAGGCGTTCCGGCGCGCGGCCGGGGAGTTCGGCGAGCGGCTGCACTACCTGCGCCAGCCCAATCTCGGCGGCGCCGGCGGGTTCAGCCGCGGGATGTTCGAGGCCACCGCGCCCGGTTCCACCGGGCCGGTGGACGTGCTGCTCATGGACGACGACGTCCGGGTCGAGCCCGAGACGGTGTTGCGGCTGTTCGCCTTCGCGGCCCTCACCCGCGAGCCGATGCTCGTCGGCGCGCAGATGCTGTACCTGTTCAACCCGGACTACCTGCTGGTCTCGGCCGAGCGCACGCAGCTCGATCAGCTCAAGGGCGGGCTGGACGCGGACGAGTTCGCCCTGCGCGACGAGTCCGTGGTGGAGAACCGGCAGGAGCGGCGGGTGGACGCCGAGTACAACGCGTGGTGGTCCTGTCTGGTGCCGGGGGAGGCGGTGGAGAGGGTCGGGTTGCCCCTGCCGTATTTCTTCCAGTGGGACGACATCGAGTACGGGTTGCGGTGCCGACAGGCCGGGATGCCCACCTGCACCCTGCAGGGGGCGGCCGTGTGGCACGCCGACTTCTACTGGAAGGACGGCGACGACTTCGGTCAGTTCTTCTCGATGCGCAATTCGCTGACCACCGCCGCCATCCGCCAGGGGATCGATCCGCGCGCGATGGCCACGAACCTGGGCCGGAGTGTCCTGCGGGCGCTCGTGGCGATGCAGTACGGTCTCGCCGCCACCCGCATGCGCGGCATAGAGGCGTTCCTCGACGGCCCCGACGGTGCCCACGGTGTCGGTGATGGCGGGCAGGCCGCCCTGGCCGGGATCCGCGCCGAACGCGCGGGATACCCGGAGACGGCCAAGCTCGCCGTCGACGCCCTTCCCCCGGGGATCAGGGTGGAGCGCAAGGTGGGGATCCCCCGCGAGGACCGCGAGGACCAGGTGCTGGGAAAACGGCTGCTCGTCCAGAAGCTCGGACGGCAGCGTCGTGGGGTCGTGGCCGTCCCCTACGAGGACGCGGCCTGGTGGCACGTCTCGCTCTTCGACGAGGTGTACGTGACCGACGCCTCGCAGACCGGGGTGCACCACCGCAAGGTCGACCCGCAGCGGGTCACGGAGCTGCAGAAGCGCCTGGTCGCCCTGCTCGCGCGGTTCATCCGCGAGGCCCCCGCGGCGCAGGAGCGGTGGCGCGACGCGCAGACCCGCCTCACGACGCGGGAGAACTGGGCGCGGCTGTACGGGGTGTAGCGCGGCACCGCCGTGCCCGAGACGATCTCCTCGGCGAGGTCGCGGATCTTGACGTTCCGATGACTGGGATCCCTTCGCCTCGGGCGGCCGGATGGGCGTGCAGCGAGCTACACGAGGATCGAGAGCGCATCGTCAATCGCCCTTCGCAAGTGATATCCGTTCTCGGCCACGACACGAATGCTCATTCCGGGGCAACTTCTGAGAGGCGACACCGCGCCGTAACTCGTCCGCGCGCCGTGCTTGTTCAGCCACCACTTCCAGTCGAGTCCGGTGACGTGGTCCCCTACCGCGAGTATGAACGCGGACGCACCGAAGTGGTGCTCCCCGACGCAGTGGAATCCCATCCGCTCCACCGCGGCGACCTCGCCGTCGAACTCCAGTGTCGTTTCCGAGAGGTAGGACACCGATCCCGCATCAGGATGACGCACGACCGCGTCGACGAGGAGGACGCAGGAGGAGGTATCCACGGATACGCGGCTCACCTGTGAGAAGGACGAGCCCGGCAACAACAGTCGAGGTTCGGACACGAAGTCCAACCGAGAGCCCCCCATCACCTTCAGGCTCAGGTCTTCCGCCGCCCCCTCATGGGACCCGACCTTCTGGACGGGCATGGCGCCCTGTCCCACAAGCCTGACCCGGCCGCCGTCGCGGACAACGACTCGTTGGCGAAGCCGCTCACCCGTGATGAGTCCGCTGGTGGCCGACTGGACGATGAGGGATGCCGTGTCGTCACTCAGGCCACGGACCTGGCCGTGCGTCAGGATGCCGATCTCGTAAGGCCAGCGGAAGTATCTCCGGGACAGGAAGGTGCGGCCGCCTCGGCGGGCTATCTCGAGGTCGAGCGCATATGGTTGCGCGCTCAGAAGAGCACCTCATCAGAGATGAACCGCGCGAACTCGTCCACGCCCTCACCGGTGAAGCAGTTCGTGACGAGGACCGGTCGCCCCTCCCGCACGTCGCGGGCCTCGGTGACCATCAGTTCGAGGTCCACCCCGACATGCGGTGCCAGGTCGGCCTTGTTGATGACGAGGACGTCCGCGCGGAGCACGCCGGGTCCGCGCTTCCGGGGGATATCGCCTCCTCCGGAGACGTCGATCACGAACACCCAGAAGTCGACGAGATCATCGGAGAACGTCGAGGCCAGATTGTCGCCGCCGCTCTCGATCAGAATCACGTCGGTACCGGGGAAAGCCTGATCGAGCTGCTCGGCGGCCTCCATGTTCATGGTCGGGTCCTCGCGGATCACCGTGTGCGGGCACGCTCCGGCCTCGACGGCGAGGACCCGGTCCGCGTCGATGATCCCCGACCTCCGCAGCCGCACGGCGTCTTCCGATGTCACCAGATCGTTGGTGATGACGGAGACGGATTTACCGAGATTCTCCAACCGCGGTATCAGCTTCTCCACCATCGCGGTCTTGCCGGACCCCACCGGGCCGCCGATGCCGATGCGAGCCGCGGGACCCGGGGGCTCCGTCCGGCCTTCCGGTCTGACTCCGGTCCGGGTAGCAGTCAGAGTCGAGGAATCAGCCACCGGATCAGTCATCTCAGCATGTACTTCCTGGTCAGTGGGCGCACGTCGAATGAGTGCACCTCAAGCTTTTCCCCGTTCACGGAGACGTCGAAGGTGCGCGGGTCGACGCGTACGTCGGGTAGCGCGTCGTTGTGGACCATGTCGCTCTTGCGCAGATGGCGCGTCGACGTGATGGGGAGGACTGCTTTGGTGAGCCCGAACGGCTCGAGCGATCCGGCCCGGGCGACGATGTCGGAGACGAAGACTGCGCTGACGTGCTTTTTCGCCGAGCCCCGGCCGCCCCACATCAGACGTTGGACCTGCGGTTCGGTCATCATGAGACTGCCCGCCGCGTCGCCCATCTTGGCCCAGACGATCATTCCCGCCTTGAGTACCTGCACCGGCTTCACGCCGAACGACTCGAACGGCCACAGCACCAGGTCGGCCATACGACCCGGCTGCACCGAGCCCACGTGCTTGTCGATTCCCACCGCGATCGCCGGGTTGAGGGTGGTCTTGGCGACATAGCGCTTGATCCGCTCGTTGTCCGCGCGCCCGGTCGTCTCCTCGGGCAGACGGCCGCGGTGATCTCTCATGACGCTTGCCAGTTGCCACGAGTTCGTCACGTTCTCCGCGAGGCGGCCCATCCCCTGGGTGTCCGAGCCGAAGATCGAGATCGCGCCGATGTCGTGCAGCAGGTCCTCGGCGGACATGGTCTGCGGCCGGATTCGGCCTTCGGCAAACGCGACGTCCGCTTCAGATCGTGGATCCATCTGGTGCCCGATGAGCGTCATCGGCACGCCCTCCTCGAGCGCCGACCACGCGAACGGGTTGGTCGGGTTGGTCGACCCCGGGATGACGTTGGGGTACGACACCACGCTCAGGATGTCCGGGGAGTGCCCGCCGCCCGCGCCCTCCACGTGATACATGTGGATCGTCCGGTCGCCGATCGCGGCCATCGTGTCCTCGGCGAACCCGAACTCGTTGATCGAGTCGGTGTGCAGGTGCACTGCGAAATCGTGCCGGTCTGCCGCGATCAGTGAACCGTTGATGGTCTCAGGCGACGCCCCGAAATCCTCGTGGACCTTCACCGCGATCGCCCCGGCCTTCACGGCGTGGGCGACCGCCGAGGGGTCGGAGCCTCCGCGGGCGAGCAGACCGAAGTTCACCGGTGAACTCTCGGTGCCCTGCAGGTAGCGTCCCATGACGTGCGCGGTGCCTGAGCCGACGTCGAATACCGGTCCGGGAGAGCTGCCGATCAGCGTCGTCGTCCCTCCCGCCAACGCGTGCTCCGATTGTTCGGCAGAGAACATGTGTCCGTGGGATTCGATCGCCCCGGCGGTGACGATGCAGCCCTGCGCCGAGATCGACGTGGTGTTCTGGCCGCACACGAGGTTCGGATCGATTCCCGGCATTGTCGCGGGATTGCCTGCGTTGCCGATTCCGACGATCCGCCCGTCCCGGATACCGATATCCGCTTTGACGATGCCCTGGACCGCGTCGATGATCAGCGCGTTCTGGATCACGACATCGAGTGCACCCTCGTCCGTGGTGACGGTCGCGGACAGGGCCTCTCCATCGCGCATGTTCTTCCCTGCGCCGACGGTGAGTTCGTATCCGTGGTGGGTGTAGTCTTTCTCGATCTCCGCGAGCAGCGACGTGTCGCCGAGTCGCACCAGATCGCCGGTGGTCGGGCCGTAGAGCTGTGCGCGGGCCGCCGGGGTCAGTGAGGTACCGCCCGTCGTCATGACTCCTCCTGGATGTAGCCGCGCTGGCGGGCCCTCTCAAACGCCCGCGCGCGGGTGTCGGGGTCGTCCAGGGGGCCGTTGACGAGTCCTGCCTGACCGTGGACGACGCGCTCGCCGACGAACGGTGTCAGGGTGACGACCTTGGGGATTCCCGGTTCGAAACGCGTACCGCCACCGGCGTTGATGGCGAGCTTGTGGCCGTAGGCCGCTGCCCGATCGAAAGCCAGGGCCTTGTTGACCTCGAAGAAGTGGGTCATGCTGCGGACCTGGATGTCGCGGTCTCCGGTGTTGACGACCTCGAGGTCGATGAGCCCCGATGGATCGAACACCGTCTCCGCCTCGGTGAGGGCGATGACCTCGCCCGGCACGGGACCGTCTGCCGTCTCCGCGATCGGGGAGTAGATGGTCAGCAGCTTGCTGCCGGCGAGGGTCGGCAGCTCGAGCATGATGTACGAGATCATGCTCGGCACCCCCGGCTCCACCTGCGCCGACGTGAGCAGTTGCCCGGCTCGTTCCCGGACCTCCGAAAACGGTAGGTCGGTCCGCGCCATGAGCATCGCCTCGTCGGTGAGGTACGCGACGGCCTCGGGGTGACTCAACGGGATCCCCTCGCGGAGGTTGCGTCGCGCAAACTCGGCGGCAGTGAACACGGTGAGCCTCTCGGACTCGGTGGGCGTCAGGTTCATGGAGTAGTCCTCGGTGTAGTCACGACGCGAAAAGTCGTAGATCGGAGTGTCGATGGCGCTCGGCGGCGATGTCGTGCTTCGGGGTCCATGCCGTCGGACGGGCCCCGTCGGGGACCGGGAGCCCGAGGAGCTCGTCGAGCCGCCCCGACGCCCGGGTCATGAGTTCCTGGATGCTCCTGTGTCCGGCGGCCCCGAGCCGCACCGCGCTGCTCGAGTACGACGAGACGACCTGCCATCCGGAGAGGGCCTCGGCATCCCTCAGCCCAAGGCCCCGCGCCTGTGCCACGACGGCCTGCGCCACGGGCAGGTGGGCACCCGCGGGGATGGCGACCCGGACGTGCGAAGACAGCGGGTCGCCGAGCCGTGCCCATACCCCCAACAGGGCCCGCCCCGCCCGTCGCGAGGCCTTCCGCGCGGCCTCGCCGATGAGGTGCACGTCCACTTCCGTGTCCAGCGCGAGCAGCTCATCCAGCTCATTCCACCCGTAGGCCTGATTGAGAAACACCCGGTCGAAGGAGTTCCACCGGTGCACGAGTGCCTCGTCGAGCAGGACGGCGAGCTCGGCAGGGGAGGTGACCCACCCGTCTGCCACGAGCGTCTCCAGACCGGAGGAGAACGAGCCGGCGCCCGCGGCGAACGCCGGATCAGCGTGGAGCAGAAGCGCCGTACGCGAGGACGCCGTCATCGTATGGTTCCCGCCCCGTGTGCCGTCGCGTCGTGAGAGTGGGGCTCGTGGGCGGCGACGGCCGCCCCGGTCGTCCCCGCCTCGGACTCGACCACCTCGATCACCCCGCTGTGGAGGAGATGTTCGATCCGCACGAGATAGTCGTCTCTCGGTCCGTCGAGCAGGACCGTCATGTACTGCCCGGCCATGCGGACCTTCCAGTGAAGGTGCCCGGCGTGCCACCCCAACTGGATGCCGCCTTCGGCGTCGAGTGCCCGCAGATGTAGTTGCTCGGTCTCGCGTGCTTCGACCACCACCGCGCGGCGGTCGGTCAGCTCCAGAACCGAGCCGTCCCGGAGAGTCACGTCCCTCGGGAGTGCGATGCCGTACTCGATACCGTCCTGGTCCACGGCCTTGAATCGCTTACGGCCCAATTCGGACTGCGGCACAATCAGGCGGACTACCCGTCCAGAATACTCGTGGTGAGACAGCGCATTGTGGATATCCGCCTCGAGACGATGCCCGACGAGAGTGCGAAAGGTGTCCATGGCTCGACCCTAGGTGCAGTGCCGAAGACTATGAATACGTCATTTGACGCAATTTCTCTATCTGAGGCACGAGAATGCTGGATGACCGAGTAGGTAGATCCCGTCCACCATCGCGATGCGCGTGACGGAGCTTCGATTCGGAACCCCTAGCTTCACGAGAATGTGCTCCACGTGTTTGGATATCGTTCGCGGGCTGGTGAACAGCCTCTCCCCGATCTCGGTATTGCCACACCCCTCGACGATTCCGGTGACGACCTCCGCCTGTCGCCGGGAGAGCCCGGCGGGCATCGGCCCTTCGCGCCAGGACACATAGAACCCGCCGGCACCTCGCCGGGCGCCCTCCACCCGGACATGGACCGGCGCGGGCGCCTCGTCGGGCCATATCGCGAACCGCGAGACCTGCCCCCGTGTCGGCCATGTCCGGAGCAGGACGGACCGGATGAGTTCCGCGACCTCGTGGCTGTGCTCTGGTTCGAAGCTCGTCAGGTTGAGCCCTGGGTCGAGCAGGAGTGCGCCGTCCGCCTCGTTGCGGGTGCGTCGTTCACGGGTCCGGAAAAGAAACTCGCCCAGCGCCGGAGCGGCTGCCGACAACGCGGCCATCTCCGCTTCGCCGGGCGGCCGGGGCGCGTCGGTGTTCCCGGTCACCATCCCCACATAGCGCTCCTGGTGGAACAGTGGCAGGTAGACGCCTTCCCGGTACCCCAGCGGGAGAATGAACTCTTGGTAGAGGGCCGAATCCGCGCGGTTGATGTGGGCATCGGTGTCGGCCCAGCCCTTGGGTCGCCTGTCCCGGTGGAGCGCGGGCCAGCACAGATCGTCCAGGAACACTTGCCCGTTGAGCGCGTCCAGCAACTTCTGCGGGAACCGCTTGGTGTGTAGCGGCTGGTGTATCCCGCGCGCCGGATCCCACTCCGCGATCTCCAGCGACGGGTACTGCACGAATCTGTTGAGTTCAGAGAGGGCTTCGTGCGCTGCGGTGAGAGGCGGGACCACGTCCGCCTGAGTCGCGCGGACCGCTTTGAGTGTTGCCTCGAGAATCGTTGTCGCCTTCATCGTTCTCCCCAGAACTCTCGTACACGGATGCCGATCCGACCTCCAGTCGCGGTGGGCATCGATGCACGGAAGTATGACGACCCGTTGCTTCTCCCTGTGTCGACAGGGTGTTAACAGCTCGTAACGTTGGTTGCGAATTATTGAATTGTCCGCCGGAGAGCATTCCCCGGCCTATTTCGAGGGATATTAACGCGCGTGACAATGAGCTGAGTCACATTTTTACCTGGTATCTTCGCGGCGATGGCGCCGTCTGCTGGCAAATACGCACGATGACGTATTCACAGAACCTAGTGGCCCTTTCTACTGTTCTCCGCACAATGAATTCCGGGTAGGCGGCCAATTTTTTGGCGGCCGGTGGCTCAAGGAAAGGGCACGCATCTCATGCAGAAATCGGCTAAATACCTTGGGTGGAAACGTCGGGCCACAGCGATCGCGGCTGGGCTCACGTTGTCCCTTGCCCTCACCGCGTGTGGCGGTGCCGGAGGCGGAGGCGGGAACGACCACACGCTCATCATCGGGATCGAGTCCGAGGCAGACGTCCTCGACCCGCAGGTCGCCGGCGGCTGGGTCACCTGGCGCATCAACTCCCAGATGTACGAGCCTCTCGTGATGCACGACCTGCAGACCCCGTCCGAGGAGGCGGCAGTCCCCGAACTGCGACCCGGGCTGGCGGAATCGTGGGAGATCTCCGACGACGGTCTGGAGTACACGTTCAACATCCGCCAGGGCGTCACGTTCCACGACGGCACCGAGCTCGACGCCGAGGCGGTCGAGTACAACATCCGGCGCATGTGGGATGAGTCGTCGCCGCAGTACAACGCCACCGCTGCCGGTCAGACGGTCTATGTGTGGCAGTTCGTCGACGAGGTCGAGACAGTCGACGACCAGACGGTTGTGGTCCGGATGACCCAGCCGTTCTCCCCGTTCCTCCGCATGCTCGCGCAGGGCGGCAACGGATCCACCGGAATCATCAGCCCCGCCGCGCTCGAGGAGCACGGCGAGGACATCGCCGAGAACCCGTCGGGCACCGGACCGTTCGTGTTCGAGGAGCGCATCCGCGGCGAACGGATCACGCTGTTGCGGAACGAGGACTATTGGGGCGAGGTGCCCGAGTTGGACGGCGTCATCTTCCGTCCGATCCCGGATCCCGCAGGCCGCTCGGCCGCGATCCGCAACGGTGAGGTCGACGTGATCGCAGTGCCCTCCCCGGACTCCGTTCAGCAGCTCGTCGACGAGGGTTACCAGTTGTCCGACGGCGCGCCGCCGCACGTCTGGTACCTCTCCTTCAACATGCGGGACGAGTACATGGAGCTGCCGGAGGTCCGGCAGGCAATCAACCTGGCCATCGACCGCGAGGGGATGGCCGACAACCTCCTCCAGGGCACGGCCGAACCCGCGTACGACATCCAGGCGCCGGCCAACGACGCGTACGTCGAGCGGACCGACGCATACGCCCGTGACCTAGAGCAAGCGCGTGAGCTCCTCGCGGAGGTCGGGCTGGAGGACGGCTTCACGACCAGCCTCGCGACCTCGGTCGACGGATCCGGTCAGATCGTCCCGGCGCCGATGGCCGAGTTCATCCAGCAGAACCTCGCCGAGATCAACATCGATGTCGAGATCCAGACCATGGAGTGGATCTCCTACCTGGGGCGCTGGGGTGAGGGTGCCGGCGATGTGGGAATGATGCAGATGTCCTGGGGCATGGATACCCCGTACTGGCTCTACATCGTCACCTCGCAGGCCATGATCGCCCCGAACGGACCGAACGTCGGCTACTACGACAACCCGGAGCTCGACGCCGTCATGGAACAGGCGATCACGGCCGCATCGGAAGAGGAGTCGGTCGAGTTCTGGCAGCGGGCCAACGAGATCGCCACTGAGGATGGGGCGCTCGCACCGATCGTCAACGACCGCGCTCCGTACATCCTGTCTCCGCAGGTCGAGGGCTGGGTCTCGGCGAGCCAGGAGTGGTACGACCTCACCGGCGTCAGCCTGAACTTCGAGGACTAGGCCATGCTTCTCGTCATAGGCAAGCGCCTCGGGTCGACCGTCTTCGTCCTCTTCGGAGTGGTGCTGATCGTCTTCCTCCTCCTGCAACTGGTGCCCGGTGATCCCGCTCGAACGATTCTGGGCGCGGGCGCGACGGAGGATGCCGTTGCGGCCGTCCGCCGGGAGCTCGGCCTCGACCAGCCGGTGGTCATGCAGTTCTTCACCTATCTGGGCGGGCTGCTGACAGGCGACTTCGGTCGCTCGCTGACCATCAACCAACCGGTTCTCGACATCATCCTGCCGAGGTTCCAGAACACGATGGTGCTGTCGTTCGCGGCGCTGGCTCTCTGCATCGTCATCGGCGTCCCGCTCGGGATCATTGCCGCTCGCAAGCAATACGGCATCTTCGACCGGGTCTCCATGTTTGTCTCGCTCGCCGGTGCGAGCGTCCCGGTCTACTGGTTCGGTCTCATGCTGATCGGAATCTTTGCCCTTCAGTTCGGGTGGTTCCCGACCTCCGGAATGTCGAGCGCGCGGAATATCGGCGGGGGAATGGGTGATCTTCTGATGCACCTCGTCCTCCCTGCGATCGCCGCGGCAACCGTTCCACTGGCCGTCATCGCCCGAATGACGCGCAGCGTGATGGTCGACACGATGGAGCAGGACTACATCCGCACCCTGCGGGCTTCGGGGATCTCGGAGCGCTCAATCCTCTGGCGGCACTGCTTCCGGAACTCGCTCCCCCCGATCGTCACCGTCATCGGGCTCCAGATCGGCTATCTCCTCGGCGGGGTGATCTTCGTCGAAGTGGTGTTCTCCTGGCCGGGACTCGGGTACCAGCTCTACACCTCGATCACGCAGAACGACATGCCGCTCGTGCAGGCCGGCGTCCTCTTCATCGCGCTCGTCTTTGTCGTCGTCAATCTGCTGACCGACACGGCAGTGGGCGTGCTCGATCCCCGCACCCGCAGAAAGGTCACAGCATGAGTTCGATCCTCGGCACATCCCCGGTTGCGGACACGGCAGGCGGCCACGAGCAGGGGAGCACGGCGGCAGACGAGGCCGCTCCTCGTCCCACGGAGCCCGCACAGCGTCCTTCCCGCCTACTGCTCGCGCTCCGCGCGTTCATGCGGGACAGGATGGCCGCGGTCGCTGCCATCATCCTGCTCCTCGCGATAGCCGTGGCGATTCTCGCTCCGGTACTCAGTCCCTACGATCCGACCATCGGGGACTCCTCAAGACGACTCGAGGGGATCGGAACGGAGGGCCACATCCTGGGACTCGACGGCCAGGGCCGCGACATCCTGTCCCGGCTGATCTGGGGCACCCGGTACTCACTGTCGGTCGCGGTGTTCCCGGTACTCATCGTCCTCCCTGTCGCCTTGCTCATCGGTTTGATCGCCGGGTACGCGAAGGGCCGGGTCGGCGAGACGCTCATGCGACTGCTCGACGTCCTGTTCGCCTTCCCGCTCGTCCTTCTGGCCATCGCGCTGGCGGCCGTGCTCGGCGCGGGGTTGGGCAACGTGATGATCGCCATCAGCATCAGCCTCATCCCCTACATGGCCCGGGTGGCGTACACCTCGACGGTTCAGGAATCGTCCCGGGAGTACATCGAGGCGGCCCGGGCGGGGGGCGCACGGACCCCGGAGATCCTCTTCAAGGAACTGCTCCCGAACGTCGTCTCGCCCCTGGTGGTCTACGCGACCACCCTGTGCGGCCTCATGGTGGTCCTCGCCGCCGGCCTGAGCTTCCTGGGCGTCGGAATCATCCCGCCGACCCCGGACTGGGGGATCATGACCGCCGACGGCGCCGGCGTCCTCCTGGAGGGATACGCGCACGTGGCCACCATCCCGGGGTGCGCCATCCTCGTGGTCGCCCTCTCGTTCAACCTGCTGGGTGACGGCGTCCGCGACGCGCTCGATCCCCGCAAGCAGACCACCTGATTTCCGCGCCTTCGAAGAAAGCGAGCGTGAGACCCAATGCTTGACATCAACAATCTCAGCGTCGATTTCCACACTGACGGCGGCGTCGTCCACGCGGTGAAGAACGTCAGTCTGTCCGTGGGGGAGGGGGAGATCCGCGGCCTCGTCGGAGAATCCGGTTCAGGCAAGTCAGTGACCTCGATGACGATCCTGGGGCTGCTCGGCACGCGACGGGCGAAGATCGCGTCCGGGGAGATCCTCCTCAACGGGACGAACCTCCTGGAGCTGTCCCAGAAGGAGCTAGTCAAGATCCGGGGCAGGGAGATCGGCCTGGTGTCGCAGAACGCGCTCAGTGCCCTGGACCCGTCGTTCACCGTCGGCGCCCAGATGGTCGAGGTCATCCGCCTCCACCAGAAGCTGTCGAAGGCCGATGCCTACAAGGAGGCGGTGCGGTCGCTCGAACTCGTGGCGATGCCGGATCCCGAGCAGAAGCTGCGCGCGTACCAGCACCAGCTCTCCGGTGGTCAGCGGCAACGCGTCGTCATCGCCATGGCGCTCGCCGCCCGCCCCAGACTCCTGCTGGCGGACGAGCCGACCACGGCCCTCGATGCGACCGTGCAGAAGCAGATCCTCGACCTGCTGCTCGAGATCAACAAGGAACTCGGCACCGCCATCCTCATGGTCACGCACGACTTCGGCGTGGTGTCGCACATGTGCGACACGGTCACCGTGATGCGGCAGGGCAGCATCGTCGAGCAGGGCACCGCCCACCAGGTCCTCAGCGCGCCGGAGCATCCCTACACCCGGTCACTCATCAGTTCCGTGCCGAAGCTCCACCTCGACGACTCGGCCCGGAACGTCCCGCGCGGCCAACGCCGACTCAACGTCTTCCAGGAGGCCTGACGATGTCTACCAGCGACACAAAATTCGTGGAAGTGATCAACCTGCGCAAGGTCTTCAACGTCTCGGGCGGCTTCGGCAAGAAGAGCCGGGAGGTCGTGGCCGTCGACGACATCTCGTTCTCCATCCGACGGGGAGAGACGTGGGGGTTGATCGGGGAATCCGGTTCGGGGAAGACCACCACCGGCCGGATGATCCTCGGCCTCGAGGAGGCCACCTCCGGGCACGTCGTGGTGGACGGGAGCGAGACGACCAACCTGACCGGCGAACGTATGCGACGGATCCGCCAGAAGGTCCAGGTCGTGTTCCAGGACTCCGGTTCTGCGTTCAACCCCCGCCTCCCGGTCGGCCAGCAGGTCGGCGCACCACTGCGCAGATTCGGACTCTGCGACGGCAAGGAGGCCACCCGGCGGGTGTTGGAACTCCTCGAGAAGGTCGGCCTGGACGATAGCCACTACGACCGGTACATCCACGAGTTCTCCGGAGGGCAGCGGCAGCGCCTCGGCATCGCGCGAGCACTCACCACTGATCCCGAGTTCCTCGTCCTCGACGAACCCACGGCGGCCCTCGACGTCTCGGTGCAGGCGCAGGTGTTGAACCTTCTCAAGGACCTGCAGGCCGAGCGAGGGCTCACGATGTTGCTCATTACCCATCACCTCGCCCTGGTAGAGCACATGTGCGACTCGGCCGGCGTGCTCCACAAGGGCAGGTTCGCCGAGGTAGGACCCGTCGACACGGTGCTCCGCCACCCGAAGAGCGAGGTCACGCAGAAGCTCCTCGAGGCCGTTCTCGAACCGAAGGCGGCGTGATGACCATCCGTCCCCAGCAGATCGCAGGCACGACCTACTCCGTCGACGCGGTCGTTGCCCGCTACACCGAGGTCGAGCCGACGATCTCCGCGTTCGTCGAGTTCTTCGAGACCGAGGCCCGGGCCGAGGCTGACACCGTGAGCGCGAAGGGGCTCACCGGCCCGCTCGCCGGGGTGCCCGTCGCGGTCAAGGATCTCTACGATGTCGCGGGCCACCCCACTCTCAGCGGCTCGAAAGTGGCCGACACCGAGCCCCTGGCGGCGGACTCCGCGGCCGTCAGGAAGCTCCGTGAGGCCGGGGCCGTGATCGTCGGAAAGACGGTGACCCACGAGTACGCCTTCGGCGCCATGTCACCTCCCACCCGCAATCCGTGGAACCTCGACCGCGTTCCCGCCGGGTCCAGTGGTGGCTCGGGCGCGGCCGTGGCGGCAGGCGTGGTCCCGATCGGGATGGGCACCGACACCGGCGGATCGATCCGGATGCCGGCTGCGGTGTGCGGGGTGGTCGGATTCAAACCCAGCTTCGGGCTCATCAGCCGCACCGGCATCACCCCCTGTAGCCCGACCCTCGACCACGCCGGCCCCCTCACCGCGACCGTCTCGCTCGCCGCGGCCGTCGTCGACTCCCTGGCCGGATTCGACCCGACCGATCCCGGGAGCAGGCGATTTCCGGGACCCGACGCGGTGGCCTCGCTGGAGCGGGGCGTCCAGGGATTGGCGCTCGGCATCCCCGAGCACTTCTTCTTCGACACGGCGGACGCCGACATTTCCGAGGCCGTCCACGCGGCAGCACGGGAACTCGAGGCGGCGGGTGCGCGGCTCGTTCCCCTCACGTTCCCCACCCCGGAGGAGTGCGGTGACGCCGTGGTGACGATCGCGGCAGCCGAGGCGGCGCTCTATCACCGCGATCGGTTCGCAGCGCGTCGAGTGGACTTCGAATCAGACGTCGCTGCGGCTCTCGACGCAGGCCTCGCGCTGAGTGCTGTCGATCTCCTCGAGGCTCTCGATTTCCAGGCGGCACTCAAGAAGGCGTGCGACGCGATGTTCGCGAAGGTGGACGCCGTGATCACCCCCACCGTTGGGACCGAGCCACCGCCGCTCGGTGCATCATCGATGGTGCTCGGCGGGCGGGAGATGTCGACCCTGTCGGGCCTCAACGCCTTCACCGTCCAGGCCAATCTCCTCGGGGCACCGGGTCTCGCCGTGCCCGCCGGGCTCAACGCCAACGGCATGCCGGTGAGCATGCACATCATGACCGCACCAGGCCACGACGCGCTCGCGCTCGCCATCGGTCGTGCCTACGAACAGCGAACCGACTGGGGTCGGCTCGCCCCGCCGCTCGCGGCGCACTAAGCCCCGCGAGCGGGCTGACACCCACTCCCGTCCCCTCACCGGGCCCGTCTACCAGGCCCGTCACACAGCCCCCGGTGGTCCGGGCGACGCCGGGTTCCCCGGTCTGTTCCATCACCCACGTCCGATAGGAGAAAGCCCATGTCAGAAACTCCCAAGGTGTTCACCGAAGAGGCGATCAGAGCGCTGTTCGACTACGCCGACAGCAAGGTGACCGACGAGCGCCTCGCCGCCAAACTCGCCGACTACACGCCGCTGCTGGAGATCGCCAACAGTGAGCCCTTTCAGCCCTTGGGCGAGACCCCTCCGGCCACCGCCTTCAACGCAGATTGGAACTGAGAGCCATGGAACCGTACGAACTCACCTTCACCGAGGCCTCGGACAAGATCGCCTCGAGAGAGCTCTCACCGGTCGAGCTCACGGAGTCGTCGCTCAAGCGGATACGCGAGGTCGAGCCCGACATCCACGCCTATGCGACCATCACCGAGGACCTGGCGCTCGAGCAGGCGCGGGTGGCCGAGAAGGAGATCGCCGCCGGAAAGTACAAGGGACCACTGCACGGGATCCCCCTCGGCGTGAAGGACCTGTACGACACCCGAGGGATCCTCACCACCTCCAGTTCGGACGTCCGCGCCGACTACATCCCCGATGCTGACAGTGCGAGCGTGCAGAAGCTCACCGCAGCCGGAATGGTGATCGTCGGCAAGACCCACACCCACGAGTTCGCGTTCGGCGCGACCACCCCCACCACCCGGAACCCGTGGGACATCTCCACAGTCCCCGGCGGATCCAGCGGGGGCTCCGGGGCCTCGATCGCCTCCGGAGGCGTCACCGTCGCGCTCGGCTCCGACACCGGCGGTTCGATCCGCATCCCGGCCTCGGTCTGCGGCACGGTCGGCATCAAGCCGACCTACGGCCGCGCCCCTCGTGTGGGGGTCGCGTCGCTGTCCTGGTCCCTCGACCACGTCGGACCGCTCACCCGCAACGTCCGGGAGGCCGCGCTCGTCATGGCGGCGATGTCCGGCTACGACCGACGCGATCCCGCGAGCGTCAACAGGCCGGTTCCCGACTGGACCCCCGATCTCGGCGGATCGGTCGAGGGCACTCGCATCGGCATCCCGACGAACTTCTACAACGAGCGGGTGCAGACCGAGATCTGGGAGGCGTCGATGGCCGCCGCACACGTGTTGGAGGGCCTCGGTGCGGAGTTGGTCGAAGTCGAGATCCCGCTCGCGGACAAGGTGCTGTCCACCGCGTGGACCATCATGCTCGCCGAGGCGGGCGCCTACCATCAGGAGGCACTGCGCGAGACCCCGGACCTGTTCACCGACGAGGTCCGGACCCTCCTCGAGGTCGGCGAGGGCGTGTTGGCCACGAGCTACATCAACGCACTGCGCACGCGGACTCTCATGCAACAGGGCTGGCGCGAGATGTACGCCGACATCGACGTCCTGCTGGCACCCACCCTCCCCGGGCCGGCGGTGGGCGCGGACGATCCGGTCTTCGAATGGGCCCCGGACGACATCGAGGGAGCGACGACGGCGTACAGCCGGGTGTGCGCGCCGGGCAACCTCACCGGACTCCCGGCCCTCTCAATGCCCGTCGGCTACTCGACGGACGGTGGTCTGCCGCTCGGTGCGCAGGTGATCGGAAAGCCGTTCTGTGAGGGCGACGTGCTTCGCGTGGCGTCGGTCTACGAGACCGCGACCGACCACATCGGCACCCTGGCACCGCTGAAGAGGGCGCCATGAGCCCCGGCGGAGAGCTGGCGCTCCTCGAGCTCACCGAGGTCGCGGAACTCATCCGCGGTCGGCAGGTCAGCTCCGTGGAGGTGACCCAGGGAATCCTCGAGCGCATCGAAACCCATGACGGCCGGCTCCAGAGCTACGCGATCGTCAGCGGCGACGCCGCCCTGGAGGCCGCGCGTGCGGCCGACGCCGAGATCGCGGCGGGGAACTACCGCGGTCCATTGCACGGGGTCCCGGTCGCGGTCAAGGACCTCTGCTACACGGCGGGAACTCCCACCGCGGCCGGTGGAACCATCCACACCGATTTCGTTCCCCGGTGGGACGCCACCGTGGTGCGCAGGCTGAAGGAGGCCGGCGCCGTCATCACCGGGAAGTTACGGATGACCGAGGGCGCATACGCAGAGCACCATCCGGCTCTCCCGACCCCGGTCAACCCATGGGATGCCGACACGTGGACGGGATCGAGTTCGAGTGGTTCGGGGGTCGCCACCGCGGCCGGCCTCTGTTACGCCTCGCTCGGCTCGGATACCGGCGGGTCCATACGGCTGCCCTCCGCGCAGAACGGGGTGACGGGCATCAAGCCGACCTGGGGGCGGGTGAGCCGGTACGGCGTCTTCGAGCTGGCCGAGAGCCTGGACCACATCGGTCCGATGACGCGCAGTGCGCGGGACGCGGGCGTCGTGCTGTCGGCGATCGCCGGCGAGGATCCCCATGATCCGACCACGGTGTCGGCGCCGGTGCCGGACTACTCCGGAGACCTGCGGTTGGACCGGGCGCCGAGCGTCGGAATCGACTGGGACCTGACGGCGACGTTCGACGAGCCGACCCAGGCGATGTTGGCCGGTGTCGTGGGAGTGGTGGAGTCTCTCGGTTGGCGCGTGTACAGCATCGAGCTCCCGGACCTCGCCGCCATCAGCGCGGACTGGGAGACCTTGTGCGCGGTCGAGACCGCGGCCGCTCACGCCGCCACGTATCCGGCACGGTCGAGCGAGTACGGCCCGGCGCTGGCGCATCTCATCGAGACCGGACGTGGGCTCAGCGCGGTCGACTACCAGATGCTCCTGTCGCGGCGGCGCGCGTTCACCGGGCGACTGAAGCGGACATTCCAGGACATCGACCTAGTGCTGTTGCCCGGTGCGGGTTTCGCGTCGCCGACGATCGAGACGATGGCCGAGCTCGGTACCTCCCCCGAACTCCTGGCGGGTCTGTTGGTACCGACTGCCCCTATGGACGTCAGCGGTACCCCGACCATCACGCTGCCCGGTGGCTTCACCGACAGGGGCACACCGATCGGCTTCCAGCTGTGCGGCGGGGACCTCTCGGAGCATCTCCTCGTCCGGGCGGCGCACGCGTTCCAGTCGGTGACCGACTTCCACAAGAAGAAGCCCGCAGTGGGCAAGGCCGCAGTGGCGGCGTGAGCACCGCCCTTACGGGCACGAGACGAATCGGACGATGTCCACACAGCCACAGAGGCGAATAACGCCTCTACGCCTCTTCGCCCTCGCCGTCTTCTGCGGAATCTCCGCCAGCATCGTCTACATTCCACAGGCGCTGCTGACGGACATCTCGACGAATTTCGGTGTGTCGCATCACACCTCGGGACTGATCGCGGCGAGCGCCCTGCTCGGCTACGCCGTCGGGATCCTCGTCCTCATCCCGTTCGGAACCCGCGTCCGCTCCTCGACACAGGTGACTGTTCAGGCGATCGTGCTCACCGTGGCGCTGCTACTGGCGGCACTCTCCCACAGCGTCATCGCGGCCACCGCAGCGTTCTTCGCCGTCGGGGTGGTGGGGAATCTGGCGCAGGTCATCATCCCGGCGGCCAACCGGATGTGTGCCCCCGGGCAGAGAGGTGCGACCAATTCCGTTCTCGTGGGCTCCCTCCTCGTCGGCTTGTTCGGCGGGAGGGCGCTCGCGAGTGCGTCCACGGACTGGGTCGGTTGGCGAGGGACCATCGTCGCGTGTGCCCTCCTGGTCGTCCTGGCGCTCCCCGCGGCATTGTGGGCACTCCGCCGGGCAGTCCCGCCCGTCGGCAGCGCACTGTCGCACGTGTCGTTGATGTCCGCAGCACTGAAGAGTGCTCGCGGCAACCCGGTCCTGCTCAGGGCCGCCTTCACCCAGTCCCTCGGTCTCGGGGCGTTCAACTCGGTGTGGGCGGTGATGGTCCTGCACCTCACCGCACCGCCGTTGTCATGGTCGGTCACCCAGGCCGGGATGTTTGGGCTGGTGGGCCTCGTCGCGGGGCTGGTGACACCGATGTCCGGCCGATTGATCGACAGATACGGAGCACGCCGGATGACCGGTGTGTTCCTGGTAATCCTCTCGCTGTCCTCGGGAGCGATCTTCCTGACCCACGACATCCCGGTGCTCTTCGGGCTGGCTCTGTTCTTCTCGACGTGGGCGAATCAGTCTGCATTGTCCGGAAACCAGGTGCAGGCTCTGTCCACATCTCCCGAGCACTCTGCCCAGCTCAACACCGCTTTCAGTTTCATCGTCTTCTTCATCGGTGGATTCGGGGGTCTGGTCGGCCCGCTCGCGTTTGCGATGGGAGGCCTCTCGGCGGTGGCCACCGTGGTCACGGTGCTGTCGTTGCTCGCGCTCCTGGTGTGGCGCTTCGTGCCGGTCACACGTTCTTGACACCGGTAAGACTCGCGGGTCCCGTGGCGACAGAACCGGCCGTCATCCACAGCTTCAGTCTGTCCACAGGGACCTCCCCGGCCGCACGTCCGCGGTCCGGATCCGACTGCCACGTGCTGCACTGTGTCCGGCATGGACACTCCCACTCCGGTCCGCGGGCCGAGCACCGACGTTCAGGCCTGCATCGAGAGCGCCCCCGCCGTTCACGGTCACTTCCCGAAGAGCCCCTGCGGGCTGCCGCCGGGCCCGTTGACCACTGCCGAACTCGCCGCAGCCGTCCCTGATCCACGAGACCGTGGCCGCTACGTACGGATCTGGCACGGGCTCTACCGCCGGGACGACCAGGTCGACGACCTCCGTTTGCGCAGCCTGGCGCTGGCGCGGACCTGGCCCGAGGGGGTCTTGCGCGGGCGCAGCGCCGCACTGTTGTGGGGTGACGACTCCGTCCCGGCAGATGCGATGCCCGAGATCTGGCTGCCGGCCACCCGTCGGTCCCGCGCGGGACGGGTCTACCGCTACGGTGCGATGCCACCGGCCGCCGTCACCGAGCTGGGCGGTCTTCGGGTCACCACCCCGCTGCGCACCTGCCGGGACCTGGCCGGCGATCTGGACCTCGAGGACGCGGTGGTGGCGGTGGAGAGGGTGTGTGCGGCGAACCCGGGACTGGCGGGGGTACTCGCGGCCGCGGCAGGGCACCCGTCCGGCCGGGGGGCCCGCCGGTTCGCGGACGTCGTCACCGCGATCGAGCCCCGGTCGGTGTCGGCGGAGACGACCCGTGCGCGGCTCCGGCTGGCGGCGG
>NZ_JAALEB010000055.1:0-5743 GCF_014145165.1 Dietzia sp. Cai40
GTCTAGCGCGCACCGATGCGCACGCAAGACGCCGTGGCGGCGGGCGGCTACCGAGGAGTCGCACAGGCGCGCGAGCGAGACGTCAGGCGCGGGAGCGCCTGCAGGTCGCCGCGAACCGAGGGCCGGGGGCTGGCGGCGGGTCTCGACTCCGCCTACTTCCTCGGCCTAGGCAGCTCCCTCGTCCGCGGCGCCAGTCCCCACTGGTGGCGGCCCAGCCGGGAGGGCGGGAGCAGTGCGTCGAAGTCGGGGAGCCCGTCGTCCGCCAGGACATCACCGGAGATCGCCACGCTCACTACGCGGCCCAGGAGCATCGCACTGGTGCCGAGGTCGATCACGTCATGGCGCACGCACTCGAACGCGATCGGCGCCTCGGCCACCCGCGGCGCCGACACCACCTCGGAGGGCTCGGCGGTCAGGCCGGAGAGGACGAACTCGTCGACCTCCGGGCCGACCGGGGCCGAGGTGGCGTTGATGAGCTCCATCAGCGACTCGGTGCCGATGTTCACCACGAACTCCCCGGTCTCGACCACGTTGCGGTACGTGTCCTTGCGGCCGATCGAGGTGACCGAGAGGATCGCGGGGTCGGCGCAGGCCACGGTGAAGAACGAATACGGCGCGAGGTTCGACACCCCGGCGGCGGAGACGCTCGAGACCCAGGCGATGGGCCGGGGAGTGACCGATGCCGTGAGCAGGGCGTACAAGCCCTTGGCCGGGGGATCGTCCGGTGTGTGGATGGTGCGCATCTCGCCATTGTCCCGCCGTCTCGGGGGGAGTGACGTGATCCCGGTCACAGCTGCTCTAGCCTGGGGCGGCGAGTACATGACGGTGAGCGGGGCGGGCGAGAGGGGCCGGGGACGATGACGGAGACGAGGGTCCGGATTCCACTGCGGGACCAGCTGTGGCTGATGATGGACCGCCCGGACAATCTCATGTACATCAACTCGGTGATGTGGTTCGCCGAGGTCCCCGACTGGGACGCGGTCACCGAGGCGATCGCGTCGCGGATGGTCGAACCCCACCCGGTGTTCCGCCGGGTCCCGGTGCGACGGGGCCGACGGTGGTACTGGCAGGACGATCCCGACTTCGACATCTCCCGCCATCTGGTCCGACGGCGCCTTCCCTCGCCGGGCGGGCGCGCCGAGGCGGAGGCGCACGTCGCCGAGCAGATGGGGCTGCAACTCCCCGACGACCGCCCCATCTGGCGCGCCGAGTTCATCGAGGGCTACCACGGTCACGGTGGCGACCGGGAGGGGGCGCTCCTGCTGTTCCGCGTCCAGCACGGGATGGTCGACGGGATCCGTTTGACCCAGCTGGTCCTGGGGTTGTGCGACCGCGACGACGACGACCCGCTGCCCAACGTGGGTCGGGAGCTGTCCTCATCGGGCGGCGGTGTCCTGGGCGCGGTGGGCCAGGCCGGGGCAGGGCTGGCCAAGGACACGCTCGGCATCGCCCGCGGCCTCGCGGGCGCCACGATCAGATTCCCCGTGACGATGGCGCGACTGACCAGGGACGTGGTGGCCCCGGGCGGGGAGCTGTCCCGGGTGCCCACGCGTGTCGTGGAATCCCTCGCCGACACCATCGATCCCACCAACATGACGACCAACACCTACCGCTCGGTCTTCCGCCTGCTGTTCGAGCCCCGTTCCCCCGAGCTGTCGTGGAGTGGCCACGCCCACGCCCGGAAGAAGGTCTCCTGGGTCACCGGGGTGGACCTCGCGGCCGTCAAGAGGGTGGCGGCGGAGCACGACACCACCGTCACCTCGGTGATGATCGCCGCGGTGTCCAAGGCGCTCACCCGGTACCTCGACGCCCGCGGTGACCGACGGGTCTCCGACATGAACCTCATGGTGCCGGTCTCGCTGACACCGAGCACCGACGACCTCCCGGAGGAGCTGGGCAACCACATCACTCTCATCCTCATGCGCCTGCCGCTGGGGATCGACGACGCGGACGAACTCATCGAGGCCATCACCACGTCCATGACCCGGGTGCGCTACTCGTTCGAGCCACACATCACCTTCGCCACCATGCTCGGCGTGGCCGTCACCCCCACCGCGGTGCAGCACGCGGTGGTCGACCTGTTCGCCAACAAGACCGTCGGCCAGCTCACCTCGGTACCCGGTCCGGTCTCCGAGGTGCGGCTCGCGGGAACCCCGGTCGAGGGCATGCTCGGCTGGGTGCCGATGAGTGGCGACCAGGCGCTCGGGATCTGCATCTTCAGCTATGACGGCACGGTGTCCGTGGGGATCGCCACCGATGCCGAGCTCGTGCCGGACCCGGGCCGGGTCGCCGAGATGATCGAGGGTCAGTTCGCGACCTTCGACGGCTGGGAGGCCCCGGCCTGAGGACTGCCGTCGACGCGCCTCTCCTCACCAGGCGAGTGGTCCCCGGTAGTCGTGGCGAACCGGGAGAACCCCCGTGATGTCGGTCACACCTGTTCTAGCCTGGAGTGGAGCGCAGATGGCTCGGTGGTCGATCGCGGCTGGGGGGAAGGGTCGGGGACGATGGGGGAGAGGACGAGGGTCAGGATTCCGCTGCGGGATCAGTTGTGGTTGCACATGGACCGCCCCGACAACCTCATGTACATCACGTCGCTGGTGTGGTTCTCGGAGATCCCCGACTGGGACGCGGTCTCCGAGGCGATCGCGTCGCGGATGGTCGAACCCCACCCGGTGTTCCGCCGGGTCCCGGTTCGCGAGGGCAGGCGGTGGTACTGGGAGGACGATCCCGACTTCGACCTCTCCCACCACCTGATCCGCGGGCGGCTCCCCGCGCCGGGCGGGCGGGCCGAGGCCGAGGCGTACGTCTCCGAGCAGATGAGCATCCAGCTCCCTGACGACCGCCCCTTGTGGCGGGCCGAGTTCCTCGAGGGCTACCACGGCCACGGCCACGAGGCCGGGCGGGAGGCCGGGCGGGAGGGTGCGCTGGTCCTGTTCCGGGTCCAGCACGCGATGGTCGACGGCGTCCGGCTGACCCAGTTGGTCCTGGGTCTGTGTGACAGCGATGACGACATCCCGCTGCCCCGGGTGGGCCGGCCCCTCTCCCCTGGTGGAGACGGGATCCTCCGGACGGTCGGCCGCGCCGGGGTGGGGATGGTCCGGGACTCGGTCGGTATCGCCCGCGGTCTCGCCGGCGCCACGGTCACGTTCCCGTGGACCCTCACGCGGCTGGTCAGGGCCGTGGTGGCCCCGGGCCGCGGGGTCACCAGGGTGCCCACGCGCGTCGTGGAATCCCTGGCCGACACCATCGACCCCACCAACAGGACGACCAACACCTACCGTGCGACCTTCCGGCTGCTGTTCGAACCCAGATCGCCGGAGCTGTCGTGGAGTGGCCACGCCCACGCCCGGAAGAAGGTCTCCTGGATCGCCGGGCTGGACCTCGCGGCGATCAAGAGGGTGGCGAAGGCGCACGACACCACGGTCACCACCGTGATGCTCGCGGCGGTGTCCAGGGCGCTCACCGAGTACCTCGACACCCACGGCGATCGTCGGGTCTCGGACATCAATCTCATGGTGCCGATGTCCATCGAGCCGGTGGCTGACGAACTGCCGGAGGAACTGGGCAACCACCTCACGATCATCCTCATGCGCCTGCCGCTGGGGATCGACGACGCCGACGAGCTCATCGACGCGATCGCCACGTCCATGTCCCGGGTGCGCTACTCGTTCGAACCACACGTCACCTTCGCCACCATGCTCGGCGTCGCGGTCACTCCCGGCCCGGTGGCGCACGCGGTGGTCGACCTGCTCGCCAACAAGACCGTCGGCCAGCTCACGTCGGTCCCCGGGCCGGTCTCCACGGTGCGGATCGCCGGCACTCCTGTCGAGGGGATACCCGGCTGGGTTCCGATGAGCGGCGACCAGGCCTTCGGAATCTGCATCTTCAGCTACAACGGCAAGGTCTCGGTGGGCATCGCCACCGACGCGGGACTCGTGCCCGACCCGGGCGAAGTCGCCGGGATGATCGAGGACAAGTTCGCGACGTTCGCCGGATGGGACGAGGAGGACTGACCCGCGGTCACGCCGCGTGGCCGGTCCGTCCCCGCGCCCACCCGACTCACCACGCCGGCGCCGACTCACCACGCCGGCGCCGGGACCTCCGGGTGGGCGGCGAACCAGGCACCGATGTAGGACATGTCGATGCCCTGGTCCTCCGCGATCAGGTCGTACATCGTGCGCCCGTCGAGCGCCTCGCGCAGGAGGTCGGCGTGCCCGCTGTGCCGGTTGATCTCGGTCAGCACGTGCTGTGCGACCCAGCGGCCGTTGAACGGTGCCAGGTCCGACGGGAACCACGGCATCTCGGTGGGGACGGGGACCCGCGCGTCCAGGTCGGCGGCTCGGAGATGGGCGAGTCCCGCGGCGCACCGACGGTCGTACTCGGCGAGGACCTCCTCGGCGGTCGCGTCGGGATCGACCCGGTTGACGGCCTCGGCCCACTCGAAGGTCTCCGGTAGCGAGCGTCCCGTCTCCAGGGGGTCGGGCGCGGCGGCCGCCCGGCCCAGCCAGTCCTCGGCCACCTGACCGATGTGCAGGATCAGCCAGCCGAGCGTCAGCTCACTCGACGGGACCGGACGCGCCCGCAGTTGGTCGCCGGTGAGGCCGTGGACGATCGAGCGGGCGTTGACGAGAGCGTCGTCGATCCATTCGAGCAGGGTGTCGCGCTCGGTGGTGTGGGTGGCGGCGAACAGTGGCATGGCGAACTCCTCGGTGGTGGGTCGGGGATGGTGTGGTGTCGGCGGGTGCCGACGGGTCGTCCGGGTCAGACGGGTCAGACGGGTCAGACGGGTCGACCGGATCAACGGGTGTGGGCGTACAGGTCGCGGAGCAGGCACAGCTCCGCGCCGTGGTGGATGACCTCGCGGTGGATGTGCAGGACGAGGGTGGCCATGGGGGCGGCGGACCAGTGGCCCTCGGCCTCCCCGACGGGCGCGGCGAGGGCGTCGTCGTCGAGCCCCCGGACCCCCTCCATCCAGCCCGCGTAGGTGCGGTCGAGCTGGGCGAGTCCGCCCACGGCGTCACCGGCGAGCTCGTGGGTCATGTAGTCGTGGGGCGGTCCGCCGAAGTGGTCGTGCCACCGGGCCCCGAGCACTCCCACGACCACGTGGCCGATCCGCCACGCGATGGTCGTCAGCGGTGCGGGCCGCGGTTCGGGATAGGCGAAGTCGATCGTGAAGTCGCCACTCCCGGCCTGCACGTCCGCGGAACCGGTGCCCCGGGGGCGCACGCCCCAGGTCCGATCGTCGGGTGCGGGGGAGAAGTGGTACTCGGCGTCGGTCAGTCCCTCCAGGCGAGGCCGGAGGTGGCCGGTCCAGTGGTATTCGAGTTGGTCGGCGAGCTGGTCGGTCCAGTCGATGGTGCGGGCTGTGGTCATGGTGGTCTCCCGGTGGTGGGGGCGGTCGGCCGACGGTCGGGCGGCTCTCTCGCGGTCCGACAGCAGACTCTCAGGTGATCAGGACAGATCTGGTCCTCTGCCGGTGCGAGAGTGGACGACGTGACCGAGGACAAGATGCCCACGACCCAGCGGGTGCTGGGGCTGCTCGACCTGCTGCAGCGGCGCACCGTGTGGACCGGGCCCGAACTCGCGGCCGAGCTCGGGGTCACCACCCGCTCGGTGCGGCGGGACGTGGACCGACTGCGCGACCTGGGCTACCCGGTCGAGTCCGAACGCGGCGCGGGCGGGGGGTACCGGCTGGGATCGGGCCGGCGGCTGCCGCCGTTGCTGCTGGACGACCGCGAGGCCG
>NZ_JAALEB010000056.1:0-5883 GCF_014145165.1 Dietzia sp. Cai40
CTCAACCACAACTACATCGGCACCGAGCACATCCTGCTGGGTCTCATCCACGAGGGCGAGGGAGTGGCCGCCAAGGCACTCGAGTCCCTGGGGATCTCGCTGGAAGCGGTGCGGAGTCAGGTCGAGGAGATCATCGGCCAGGGCCAGCAGGCGCCCAGCGGGCACATCCCGTTCACGCCGCGGGCCAAGAAGGTCCTGGAGCTGAGCCTGCGCGAGGCGCTGCAGCTCGGCCACAACTACATCGGCACCGAGCACATCCTGCTCGGCCTCATCCGTGAGGGCGAGGGCGTCGCCGCCCAGGTGCTGGTCAAGCTCGGAGCGGACCTCACCCGGGTCCGCCAGCAGGTCATCCAGCTGCTGTCGGGCTACCAGGGCAAGGAGGCCGAGGCCACGGGCGCCCCCGCCGGCACCGGTGGTCGCGAGTCCGGTACGCCGTCGTCCTCGACGGTGCTGGACCAGTTCGGTCGCAACCTCACGCAGGCCGCCATGGAGGGCAAGCTCGACCCGGTCGTCGGCCGCGCCAAGGAGGTCGAGCGCATCATGCAGGTGCTCTCCCGGCGCACCAAGAACAACCCGGTGCTCATCGGCGAGCCCGGCGTGGGCAAGACCGCGGTCGTCGAGGGCCTGGCCCAGGCCATCGTCAACAACGAGGTCCCCGAGACCCTCAAGGACAAGCAGGTCTACTCGCTCGACCTGGGGTCCCTGGTGGCCGGTTCCCGCTACCGCGGTGACTTCGAGGAGCGCCTGAAGAAGGTGCTCAAGGAGATCAACCAGCGCGGCGACATCATCCTGTTCATCGACGAGATCCACACCCTCGTCGGCGCGGGTGCCGCCGAGGGTGCGATCGACGCCGCGTCGATCCTCAAGCCCAAGCTGGCCCGCGGTGAGCTGCAGACCATCGGCGCCACCACGCTCGAGGAGTACCGCAAGCACATCGAGAAGGACGCGGCGCTCGAGCGTCGTTTCCAGCCGGTCCAGGTCCCGGAGCCCAACGTGGAGCTGTCCATCGAGATCCTCAAGGGTCTGCGGGACCGCTACGAGGCCCACCACCGCGTCACCATCACGGACGCCGCCCTGGCCGCGGCGGCCCAGCTCGCGGACCGGTACATCAACGACCGCTTCCTCCCGGACAAGGCGATCGACCTCATCGACGAGGCCGGCGCCCGCATGCGGATCAAGCGGATGACCGCTCCGCCGGACCTGCGGGAGTTCGACGAGAAGATCGCGGAGGCCCGCCGTGAGAAGGAGTCCGCGATCGACGCGCAGGACTTCGAGAAGGCCGCGGGCCTGCGGGACACGGAGAAGAAGCTCATCGCCGAGCGCTCGGAGCGCGAGAAGCAGTGGCGTGCGGGCGACATGGATGTGGCCGCCGTGGTCGACGAGGAGCAGATCGCGGAGGTCCTGGGCAACTGGACCGGGATCCCCGTGTTCAAGCTCACCGAGGAGGAGACCACGCGTCTGCTCCGCATGGAGGACGAGCTGCACAAGCGGATCATCGGCCAGGAGGACGCCATCAAGGCCGTCTCCCGGGCCATCCGCCGCACGCGGGCCGGTCTCAAGGACCCCAAGCGGCCCTCGGGTTCGTTCATCTTCGCCGGCCCGTCCGGTGTCGGTAAGACGGAGCTCTCCAAGGCGCTGGCGAACTTCCTGTTCGGCGAGGACGACGCGCTCATCCAGATCGACATGGGCGAGTTCCACGACCGCTTCACCGCGTCCCGTCTGTTCGGCGCACCTCCCGGGTACGTCGGCTACGAGGAGGGCGGCCAGCTCACGGAGAAGGTCCGGCGCAAGCCGTTCTCGGTGGTCCTGTTCGACGAGATCGAGAAGGCCCACTCCGAGATCTACAACACGCTGCTGCAGGTGCTCGAGGACGGCCGTCTCACCGACGGGCAGGGCCGCATGGTGGACTTCAAGAACACCGTGTTGATCTTCACCTCCAATCTGGGCACGAGGGACATCTCCAAGGCGGTCGGGATGGGCTTCCAGTCCTCCGACAACACCGAGGACGCCTACGAGCGGATGAAGCAGAAGGTCAACGACGAGCTCAAGAAGCACTTCCGGCCCGAGTTCCTCAACCGGATCGACGAGATCGTGGTGTTCCACCAGCTCACCAAGGCTCAGATCGTGGAGATGGTCGACCTCATGGTCAGCCGCGTCGGCGTGGCGCTCAAGGCCAAAGACATGACCATCGAGATCACGGACCGGGCCAAGGAGCTTCTCGCCAAGAGGGGTTTCGATCCGGTATTGGGTGCGCGGCCGCTGCGTCGCACCATCCAGCGCGAGATCGAGGACACGCTGTCGGAGAAGATCCTCTTCGGCGAGGTCGCGGCCGGCGAGCTCATCACCGTCGACGTCGAGGGCTGGGACGGGGAGTCCGACAAGACCGAGGACGCCCGGTTCACGTTCACCGGGGTCCAGCGCCCGGACGCCGGGTCCCGCGAGGGTGAGGAGATCACCGCGAGCGTCGCACCCACCGGTGAGGCCGGCCCGGGCGACTCGCTCCCGCCCAGCTCGGGCGGCTTCGGTGGCGCAGCCCCCGGCGGCCCGTCGGGTAGCGGTGGGGCGGCTCCCGCCACCACCTAGGCCGGACACGCGGCACGGACACGAGGCGGCCCCCGCTCATCGAGCGGGGGCCGCCTCGTCGTCGGCCGATCTCGTGGTCGGTCGGCCTCGTGGTCAGTCGTGGTCAGTCGTGGGACGTGGTCACTCGTGGGCCGTGGGCACCGCACGGAAGCCACCGTCGAGCACCACGAGCGGATCGCCGGGATCCTCCTCGTCGAACCAGGCGTCCAGCAGCCGCGCGACCACCAGGACGTGGTCGCCCGCCGGGACGAGACGATCGAGGGCGACCCGGAGTCGCGCCCGCCCGCCGTGGAGGAGCGGTTCACCGGTCTCGGCCCGGGTCCACAGGGAGTGGTCGGCGAACCGGAGGTGGGAGGGGCCGGCGAACCGGAGCGCGAGTGATCGGTCGGCCTCGCCCAGCAGGTGGATCACCGCGGTCCGGGCGTCGAGCACCGCCGCCAGGCTGGACGACGAGATCCCGACGTTGAAGCTCACCAGGGCGGGCCTCGACGACAGGCTGGACGGTGATGACGCGGTGAACCCCACCGGCCCGTCGGCGCCGTCGAGGGTGATGATCGTGACGCCGGCGGGATGCATACGCATCGCACGCCGGTGGGTCTCCGCCGGGACGGACTGGTGAGCGGTGGACAGGCTTCGTTCGGTCATACGAGAAGTCTGTGGGGGTCCGCTACGGATGTCGAACATTACTGTCGCGGTGACCGGAAAGGGTCAGGACACCGACAGCAGCCTCGACGGCAGCGCGCTCGTGGGGTCGGCCGAGATGGTGTCGAGCGCCACCGCCATGGCCGCCAGCTGCTGGATCCGCCCGCCCGCCGTCGACACCCTGAGTTCGGGTGCCCCGCCGGCGAGAGGGGTCTCCCGTGAGGCTCTCAGGATGGGTCCCAGGTAGCGCGGGTGGTCCGTGAAGGCCTGTCCACAGAGCACCACCGAATCCGGCCGAGTGATGGCCGAGACCAACCCGACCAGGCGGCCGAGGATGGTCGCCCGCTCGACGAGGATCGCGTCGGCCACCGGGTCACCGTGTGCCCGGGCCGCGAGCTCCGGCACCGACCCGACGGTGATCCCGCGGGCGGCCGCAGCCCGGACCAGTCCGGAATCGCCCACCACGTCCAGGAGGCCACCGCCGCGGTCGTCGAGGTAGGTGGTCGGCCCCACGGGGAGGTGGGCGAGTTCCGCCGAGCCGGCCCGTGGCAGGTGCACGGCGCCGTCGATCACGAGGGCGGAGCCCAGATGCTCCCGCGCGTAGACGACCAGCGTCGTGCCCGTGTGGGACTCGTGCCCCACGAGCAGCTCCGCCGCGGCCATCGCCTCGACGTGGGGGGCCACGGAGAAGGGCACCCCGATTCGATCGGCGAACAGGTCCGCCACCGGAACGTCCCGCCACCCCAGCAGGTCGTGGTCGATCCTGCCCGGCGCGGTGATCCTCGCGGCCGTGGCCACGCCGCCCCAGACCAGCCGGCGGTCCCGGTGGCCGTCGAGGAGCCGGAACGCGATCGCGGACAGCTCGTCCGCGATCACCTCCGGATCCCGGCCCGGGGTGGGGATCGCGTACTCGGACAGGATCCGGCAGGCGAGATCACTGATGGCGACCACGCACCGGCTGAGGCCGATGTGGACGGCCACCACCACGGGCCCGGCGGGATCGATCTCCACGGGGATGCTCGGCCGGCCCACGGAACCGTCGTGCATGAGTTCGGGTCGCTCGCGGATGACCCCGGAGGACAGCAGCGCTGCCGTGGCTCGGCTGACCGTCGCCACCGACAGGCCCGTGGACGCGGCCACCTCCGGACGGGTCACCGGCCCCCGGAACCGGATCGTGCGCATGACCCTGGCCGAGCTCACGTCGGACAAACGCAGGTCAGGGGCGGGTGATCGGGGTGTCATGGGGGAGAGGGTACCACAGCCTATAGACCGATCGGTCTACTCGTGTAATGGGTTTCCTTCCCGGTGACGGCAATTGTGGCCCCCCGTCTCCGTCCGGTCGCACGATGTGTCGGTCCGCACTCCGACCCGAGACACCTCAGGAGCCGTCCGTGGCCACCGACCCGACTCATCCGAACCCCGACCAGACTGGGTTGCACTTCCACTGGTTCCTGCCCACCTACGGGGACTCGCGCAACCTCGTGGCCGGGGGGCACGGCACGCTGATGTCGGGGGACCGTCCGGCGACCCTGCCGTATCTGCGGCAGATCGTCGCGGCGGCCGAGCACAACGGGTTCGAGTCCCTCCTCACTCCCACCGGCGCCTGGTGCGAGGACGCGATGATCACCACCGCACTGCTCGCCGAGTCGAGCGACAGCATCAAGTTCCTCGTGGCGCTGCGCCCGGGGCTCATGAGTCCCACCCTCGCCGCGCAGATGGCGACCACCTTCCAGTGGCAGACCGGTGGCCGCCTGCTCCTCAACGTGGTCACCGGAGGGGAGTCCCGCGAGCAACGCGCCTATGGGGACTTCCTGGACAAAGAGGCCCGATACGCCAGGGCGGACGAGTTCCTCGAGATCGTCCGAGGACTCTGGGATTCGGAGAGCCCGCTCTCCTACAGCGGTGACCACCTCGCCGTCGTCGATTCCGTCCTGGCGCGTCGACCGGAACCGGCGCCGCCGATCTTCTTCGGCGGCTCCTCCGCGGCCGGTATCCGCGTCGCCGCCCGCCATGCGGACACGTACCTGACCTGGGGCGAACCCCCCGCCGCGGTCGCCGGGAAACTGGACCGGGTCCGGGACGCCGCGGCCGTCCACGGCCGGACACCCTCGTTCGGGGTCCGGCTCCACGTGATCTCCAGGGACACCTCGGAGCAGGCGTGGGCCGAGGCCGATCGGCTCCTGGCGGGGATCGACCCCGCGGACGTGGCACGGGTGCAGGCCTCGCTGGCCGCCAGCGAATCGGAGGGCCAGCGCCGGATGCTCGACCTGCACGGCGGCCGGACCGGGTCCCTCGAGGTCTCGCCGAATCTGTGGGCCGGTGTCGGCCTGGTCCGCGGTGGCGCGGGGACCGCGCTCGTGGGCTCCCACGAGGAGGTCGCCGACCGGATCGGCGAGTACGCCGAGCTGGGCCTCACGCACTTCGTCCTCTCCGGGTACCCGCACCTGGAGGAGACGTACACCTTCGGGGAGGGCGTCCTACCCGTCCTGGCCCGTCGTGGGTTGTGGACCCCGGGTGATCGGCGCCGCGAGACCGTGTCCGTGCCGCTCGCCACAGCCACCGCCACCGCCACCGCCACGACCAGCGCGACCACCACCGACGCCACCGCGGCCGATGCCACCGGGACCGACATCCGGCCCGGGCAGCCCGCCACCGTCG
>NZ_JAALEB010000057.1:0-7398 GCF_014145165.1 Dietzia sp. Cai40
GTCGCCGATCTGATCCGTCACGCCCGCGTGGGCGCGGCAGCTAATCCGTACCCGCCGCGGACTCGCTCGCTCGGCGAGCACTCCGCCCGCCAACACTCGGTCGGATCGCTCGTTGTCGAGACCGCTCGCGCAGACTCCGGCGTATCCGAAGAGGTCGCTCAGGCGCGGCGTGAGGTGATCGCTGCCGAGCTGGAGCGAAGGCGGCTGGTGAAGGCAGCGGAGGAAGCGCGGCGGCAGGCAGAACTTGATCGGACCCAGGCCGAGCAAGAGCGCGATGAGGCCGTTCGCCGCGCTCGCGAGCGGTCAGGACCGGGCCCGGACTTCTTGACGCTGGCGGTGATCGCAGCGGTGACCCTGGAGATCACCGAGTACGAGCTGGCCGGCGTGTTCGATGCGGCGATCACCGACACCCCCGGCCTCTCGTCGGCCGATACCGCCGACCTCGCAGGTGAGCGCAGAGTGGGCCTCACCGAGGGGCTGCTGCACACCGAGGTGGCCGCCGTCGGCGGCTCGCCGGCAGTCGCGGACGTCATCGACACCGGCGTAGGAACGCAGACACCGTCCCAGCTCATCGCCCAGTCCGATCAGGAAGCTCAGCCCGCCGCTGCCACCTTCGACAGCGCTGCGGTGTCCGTCGATACAGCCCCGGAGGTCGAAGAGCTATGAGCGCACAGGCGTTTGCCAACGACCAGATGAGGACCTACCTCGCCGATGCCCTGGCGGCGGCCGACTCCCCGTTGACGGTCATGCCGCACGACCCCGAGGACCCCTGGGGTGTCCTCTTCCGCGACACACGGTTCCAGTACTCGTTCATGAGTGTCAGGCAGGACCGCTTGATGGGCCTGCTCGACACCAGGACTCCCGAAGCCGTCGCCAGGGGGCTCGAGTACCGGTCCGCGGTCGGTGAGATCGCGATGGCGCTCACGGAGTACCCCGAGGATTGGTACACCGTCGACACATACCGTGGCGCCGAGCTAGCCATGTACTCGGGCCTGCTCAGCGTGTACCACCATGGGGCCGACATGGAGGTCGACGTACCGATCGACCTCATCAACCTCGATCACCCCGACCTGATCGGTCCCCGCGCACGGGCCGCGATCGAGGACCGTCTCGACCGGGTCACGGGCACCTCTGACGAATTCCGATGGACAGTCCTCGCCACCGTCGGCGACGTGATCCGAGCTGGCCAGCTCTCCCCGCCACCGTGGTCTCCCGGCTCAGTTCCCGCCGCCGAATCGCCGTCGCCGATGGCGAATCCGTTCACGGAGTCGTACTTGAGTCACCGCGCTGATCGCACGTTCGAGGCCAGAGCCAACGAGGTGACGGAAGCGGACTTTTCTGAGCCCCCCGTGATCGAGACGTAGACGAGTAGGACCAGGACACGCGTTAACTTATGCTTAGTCGGTGTCTAGCGAATCTGGTGCAGGCTGCGGTTGTGCTGTTGCCATAGGTGTTGCCCTCTTGCTGGGGTTGGGAATGTGTTCGTCCTCTGACGACGACAGCACATCGCGCAGCCCCGGCAGCTCGAGTAGCGGCAGTTCAAGTAGCAGTGGCACCCGTCTTAGCCCATTGGATTGTGAAGCGCTGAGGATGACGGCCCTGGACAACGAGAACCCCGAGCCGTGGAAGGCGATGGACAAGTACGACAGGTACTGCTGACTACTCCCTGCTGTCTCTGACTCACCACGGGTCGGGGGAGGAATCGGTGGTGGCTCCCCAATCCCATTGCGGTCCTGATGTCGACTCGACGTCCGGGCCGCGTTCTTGTTCTGCGGCACGGTGGGCCAGATAGGACTCAGCGAAGTCGTCAGAAGCTGCGGGCGCCGGCGCGGTAGTGAGCGAGCCGTGGGTGGTCGCCAGCCACGCTGCCAGTTCGGTGTCGGTGGCCGGCGCGATTGGGGGAGGGGTGGGCAGGGCATCCCGGTCCCGGTCCTCATTTGTCGCGTGACGTATCCGGTGCGCGATGACGGCCCCTGGACTGTCGGCGGTCTCCAGGTTCGCAGTGGCCTCGGCCCACAGCTCGCGGGGGTCATGGCCGGTCTTGGCGGCGTCGGTCCAGGCTCGGGCGAGCACGTCGTACTGGTCGCCTCCGGGCTCGAGGTGTCGGCCGTAGGGGCGCGGCAGGGCGTCGATGTAGGTGGGCAGCGTGGAGCTGGTGAAGGCTTGGGCAGCGAGGTCGACGCCGTGGCGGTACAGCGCTTCAATGCGCGCCGGGTCGGTGGCGTTATCCATCTCCTCGCGCAGTGTTGCGGTCGCGGAGGCTTGGTGGGTGTCGCGCCTAAGAATGGCGGCCAGTACCTCGGCGGCGGTGGGGGCGTCGTGGTCGCCGGCTGAGTGCATGTGGGCGTCCTCGGCAGACAGGTCGACCGTGGGTTCGCACACGGCGTAGGCGCGGTTCTCCTTCTTGCCGCGGGTCATCGCGACGTACAGGCCGGCACGGTCCACCGAGGTGTCGACGACTGCGTGGGTGACATCGACGGTGGCGCCCTGGGCACGGTGGATAGTCGTCGCGTAGCCCAGGTGCATGCTCTTGCTCGCGTAGCTGGCAGGCACGACCATATCGTTGCCGGTGTTGATGTCGCGCACGCTTAGTGAGCCGTCGTCGGCGATGCCGGTGAGGGTGAATAGTTGGCCGTTGAGCACCCGGCCGAGGTACTTGCTGTCGGAGGTGTAGAGCTTGGCGTTCTCACGGGCGATGATCGTGTCGCCGACGCCGACGGTGTCGCCTCGGGAAAGGCGCGTGGTGCGGGTGTCGTCGACGTGTCCGTGGGCGATCCGGTCGGCGCGGATGACCTCGTTGAGCGAGTCGACGTCGCTGTTGTTCGAGGCGATGACCAGGCTCTTGCGGCCGACCTTGGTGTCGTCGAGGAAGGCTTGAACGGCGTCAGTGAGCATCTGCTCGCGGTGTCCGCCACGGATCCAGCCGCGGTGCGCGTAGAGGTCCAGGGCGTCGGTGTTGCCTTCGCGGAGGGCGAGCGTTGCCTCGGCCTGTTCGGTGTCTGCTCCCATGCGCATGACTTCGCTCAGTTCGACTGTTCCCGGGGTGCGGGTCAGGTCGGCGAACAGGCCGCCGGTCTCGACGGCGGCGAGCTGTTTCGGGTCTCCGATCAGGCGCAGGACGGCGCCGGATTCGGCGGCGATTTCGGTCAGCGCGGCGAGGTTTCCGGTGCTGGCCATGCCCGCTTCGTCGACTAGGAGCATGTCGCCGGGGCGAATGGTCACCGGCAGCGCCTCGAGGCTCCGTCCCGGGGCGCCTGGGTTGCGGCCGAGCCAGGTGAAGGTCAGGGAGTCGATGGTGTGGCAGTCGGTGCCGATGTCCTCAGCCAGCACGCTGGCCGCTGCCGCGGAGGGCGCTAGACCGATGACGTGGCGGCCCGTGTTCTCCCACGCCTGCACGACCACTTTCATGGCGGTGGTCTTACCGGTACCGGCCGGTCCGACGCCGGCGGCGAGCAGGGTTCCCGCTCCGACGAGGTGGTGGGCCAGTTCCTTCTGCCCGGTGTTGAGCGGCCAGCCGGTGGTCCTCTCGTGGGCGGCAAGTGCCTTCTCGAGCTTGGCGCGGGGTGCGATCACTGCCACCGGGGTGCGGGCTGCATCGAGGACGCGGGTCTCGGCGTCGAGCACGGCTTGGGTGGTGTACTTCTCGGCGTTGGCGTGCCGGTCGATTCCTGCGCCGGTGTGGCCGGTCAGGGGCTCGGGCAGGATCAGTGGATCAGGTGGCGTCAGCTCCACCATGAGCTCGCGAAGCGCGATGTCCATGACCTTGGCGTGGGCCTGGTCGAGGGCGTCGTCGGAGGCGAACCGGTAGCCCTTCAGAGCTGTGGATACGGCGGTGTCTACGTGCGACCGGCGGAACTGCGCGCGGCGTGACGACACCGATTGGACGGCCTGCTCAGCGACCTGTCGGGCGTGGCTGTCGGTGTCAAAAACCTTGCGCTGCGCATCGACGGTGGCCTGCTCGGTGACGTCGCGGACAACGGACGAGACGGCGTCGGCGCCGATGGCCTGCTCAGCCACCTGGCGCCACTTGGCACGGTGCTCATCGAGGGACTGGGCGGGCTTTTTGGCGTCGCGGGTATCGAGGATCGCCTTCTGCCACAGGGCGTACGCCGCTCGCTGGGTGGGCTGGCGCCCGTTCTTCTCTACGTACTCGGCAACGAGCTGCTCGTAGACCGGGCGGGCTAGTGCGCGACGGGACGAGAACACGTCAATGAGACGGCGGTCGATGCCCTTGATGTCCCAGATCGGCGCTTTGTCCGGGTGCGGGTAGTGCGCCTCGAAGTCCAGACCCATCCGGCGGGAGAGTAGGTCGTGCAGGACAGCGTCGTAGCGAGCCGAGATCGCCTGGTGCATCTGGTGGATCGTCCGCGAATCCAGCGTGCGCCACTGGCCGTCGGGGCCTTGCACCTTGTTGGCGATCAACACGTGCGAGTGCAGGTCCGGGTCTCCGCCACGGGTGTCGAAGTGCGTGAACTCAGCGGCGACGATGCCTCTGGTTTTCACCTGCTCGATGCCGCCGGCACCCACGCGGGTGTAGATCGCATTGTCCTCGGCCCATCGCAGGGCCTCGGCCACGGCCTGATGGTGTAGCGCCGCCACTTTTGAGGCCGTGTGCTCGTCGGAAAGCGCCCACAGAACGCTGACACTTTTGACCGGTGAGAAGGTGAAATCGAATCCGGCGACGGCCTGGCGGACCTTGTCCCGTTCGCGGTTCACCCAGGCGATGACGTCCTTGCCGGAGGCGTGTTCATAGCCGAACTCGCTCGTGTAGAACGGGCGGGCCACGCTCTCGGCGAGTTGGTTTCTCTCGTCGGGAGTGGGGCGGCGCCCCTCGGCAATGAGGAACGACTTTTCAGCGGCGGAGATCGCCGCGAGCACGGGGACATCTCCGGAGTACAGGGGGTAGGCCCGGCCCAGCTTGCAGGCGCCCAGACTCTTCCCTTCAGCCATCATCTGATCGGTGTCCGGGTGTAGCCCTTCGCCGTACAGGGCGGCCATTTGGACCTCTCCCACGACGGCGCCGGCGGTCGCTGTCTCAGAGAGCAGGCCGGCCAATCCGCTGCCGATCCACCGCCCGGGCGGTGTTCCCTTGGCCGCGTAGTAGTCCGACAGCGACTTTCCTTCGGGGTCAGCGTCATGGGTGGCGACCGAGCGCAGCAGGTACTGGTATCCAGTACCGGCGTGCACCGCTCGGAGGCTCATCATGAGCCCCAGCGTAGAGCCGCCGCGGGGCGGCGTCTACGCACGACGCGTCGGCGGCGCGCTGAGCAGCCGCTTTCCGGACGTCACTAGTAGTGCCTACTGTGTATGGCAGTTTGTGACGAGCGAAAGCGAGGATGATCTAGCACGGACAGTGCTAGATCTGGTGCGGCGATCGGGGACCAGGACGGCGAGACGATGACGGCGGCATGGTGGTTGGGCATTGCGGCACGATGGGTAGGGCAATAGGGTCGATCACATGGCGGCTATCAAGACTGATTCACGTTCACAAACCGCACGCGCGAGGGCTCGTCAGGCGATGGCCGACGAGTTGGAGCGGGCTCGCAAGCGCGAGGCCAAGCTGGTCGCGGTGTTCTCGGCGATCGACGCCCGCGATGACGCGCAGATCGTCCTCGGCGAGTCGCTGGTCGAGCTTCGGGACCTGGGTGTGGCGCAGGGCGACCTGGCGGAGATGACCGGACTGTCCGCCCGCGAGGTCGGGGCGGCGATCCGCGCCGCCAAGGACAACACCACCGACACCGAGAACATGGCCACGGATGCGGCCGACAGTGACACCACGACGGCCGGCCAGACACCCGCGGACACCAACGGTGACCAGCAGCACTGAGCCAGTCTCCGGCGGATGGTTCGAGGACATCCCGCTGCCGGGAATGGACGCCCGCCCCCGGCCCCGGCCTGCCCCGGCGCGGTCCAGGCCGTACGACTCGACGCTGCCCCCGACTGAAGCAGCGATCGCCGCGTTTGGCTCCCGTGTCGTGCGCGCTCCGGGCAACGGGTGTCACATCTGGACCGGCGCCATCTCCGACGGGTACGGGCGGATCAGCTGGCGTCGAGACGGCGTCAGCAGAACCGAGTACGCGCACCGGTTCGCCCTCCTGGTCGCCGGCGAACTAACCGACGGGGCGATCGGTGAGCACCGCTGCAACGAACCCTTGTGCGTGCGCGTGGACCCCGGCCACCTCATCGCCTCAACCCAATCGGCGAACCTGCTCTACGCGGTCGCCTGCGGACGCACCGGAATCATCCGCAACACCACCGAACGCCACGACCGGCACGCCCGCTCCCTCGCGGTCCGCGAAGCCGTCACCGGCGGCTGGAACCCCAAGGCTTACGCCCACGCCTGCGGCAACACCGCACCACTAGACGAGCCACCACTGTTCTAGACTCGGCCCCACACACCAACAGCAATGGCCCCACCGTTTCGGTGGGGCCATTGCTGTACCGGTCGGGTGGGAAGTGTCAGCGGGTAGGCGTGAGACGCCTCTGGCGGCGCAGCTGCCAGTAGCGCGGAATCGTCCACCGCAGCGGCGTCTTGTCGATCACCAGCAGCGCCAATCGCGACCGGTAATGCACATCGTTGCGCACAGCGAACGACCAGTGCCCGACGAACCACGCCACCATCCCCAGCGCCATCACCGTCGGCGCCCAGGAGCTCGACTGCGTCACGCCACAGAATCCGATCACCGCGCAGATGCCCCCGATGCCGCGCGCCAGCGGCGGCACCAGAAGCGATGCCACCGCGACCACCGCCACGGCCTGTATCGCGGTCTGTAGATCCCACATGACACCCCTCCCGTGTTGGCGTTCGTCCCGCTACGTGCCGACCGCACCTGACGGAGGTCCGAGCCACTTGGTCATTGCCTGTCCTGTTCGGTCAGTGTGCTCGCCCGGTCCGACACGACAAGACCACCACCGTGCGGATCGCTACTTGTCGTCGTCGGCCTGCCCGAAGGAACGAAACGCGTCCAGCAGTTCACGCAAGGTGTCCGAAGTGGCCTCGGCCCGCACACGCCCGCGGTCAGCCTCCTCGGCCTGGACGCGCGCCTGCTCCGCCTCACGCTGCACCTTCTCGAGTTGCTGGCGAACCTGGGCCAGTTCGGAGCGCAACTGCTCGGCGTCCCGGACCGCCTCATCCCTGGCGGTGTCGGCGTCTGCTCGCTGCGCCATGGCTTCCTCCGCCGCGGCGAGGGCGTCGGCCTCGCCGGCGCGGGCAGCATCGAGGGCCACCGCGGTGGCCTCGTCTGCCTGCTCGGCGGCGCGCTTCCACGCCGCCGCCCACACCGAGGCCACCATCGCCGACATCGGCTCAGACAAGTCCGGGGCCTCGGGCACCTCACCCGCTGCGCCCGTGGCGTGCTCGCGCATCCACGCCGCCACCTCGCCGATCCGCACCCCCGC
>NZ_JAALEB010000058.1:0-3041 GCF_014145165.1 Dietzia sp. Cai40
CGGCAGCCGCGCGGTGCTCGAGGGCTTCCCGGAGGGCTGACCCCGCCGGCACCGCGCGGGGCCGGACCTCAGTCGGTGATGAGCACCATCTTGCCGGTGGTCCGGCCGGTCTCCCCGCGCCGGTGGGCCTCCGCCGCCTGCTCGAGCGGGAAGACCTCGGCGATCCTGGCCCGCAGCTCACCCCGCTCCACCAGCTCGGTGACGGAGACCAGGTCGTGCCGGGAGGAGTCGACGAGCATGCGGATCGCTCGGACGCCGAGCTCCTCGGCCTCGCGGAAGAAGTCCTTCGACCCCACCGGCAGGATCGACACCACGATCCCACCGGGCCGCAGGGTGCGCAGTGAACGCGTGGACGTGTCACCGCCGATGGTGTCCAGCACGGCGTCCACGTCGCTGACGGCCTCGGCGTAGTCCACCTCGCGGTAGTCGATCGCCTCGTCCACGCCCAGGTCTCGCAGGAACCCGTGCTTGCCGGCGCTGGCGGTGCCGATCACGTACGCGCCCCGGGCCTTGGCGATCTGGACCGCCACGTGCCCCACCCCGCCGGCGGCGGCGTGGATCAGCACCCGCTGACCGGGCTGGATGTCGGCGTACTCCACGAGCGCCTGCCATGCGGTCAGCGACACCAGCGGTAGCGCGGCGGCCTGCACATGGCCGAGGGAGGCGGGCTTGGGGGCGAACCAGGCCGCGGGCGCGGTCACGTAGTCAGCGTGGGCGCCGTGCCCGAACGGGTAGGAGAGCATGCCGAAGACCTCGTCGCCGGGGGCGAACCGGGCCACTCCGATGCCGACCGCCTCGACGACCCCGGACAGGTCCCAGCCGAGCACGAACGGCGGCTCCCCGAGGAACCCGCCGTTCCCGCGGTGCTTCCAGTCGGTGGGGTTGACGCTGGTGGCCCTGACGCGCACCAGGATCTCGTTGGTCCGCGGCTCGGGGCGGGGCTGCTCGGAGACGACGAGGACGTCCGGATCGCCGAGGGAGTACTGGGTCACGGCACGCATGGTGGCTTCGGTGGTCATACGTCCCAGGGTGGCAGAATCCGTCGGCCGCCGCCCGGCGCCACCTACCGGGTCGGCGGAAGCCGGTGCAGTTCGACCTCGCCCACCACTCCGTCGGCGAGGGTGGCGGTCATGTACGTGCAGTACGGCTGCCGACGGCGGTCGGTGGGGGAACCCGGGTTGAGCAACCGCAAGCCGTTCGCCGCGGTGGTGTCCCACGGGATGTGCGAGTGACCGAACACCAGGACGTCGGTGTCCGGATAGGCCTCGCTCATGCGCCTGTCCCGGCCCGCCGACGGCCCGGTCTCGTGCACCACCGCCACCCGCACCCCCTCGAGGGTCACGCGCGCCACCTCGGGCACCCGGGCGCGCAACTCGGGTCCGTCGTTGTTGCCCCAGCACGCGACCAACCGGGTGGAGCGTTCCTCCACCGCGTCGAGAAGTGCCACGTCCATCCAGTCGCCCGCGTGGACCACCACGTCCGCACCGTCGACCTCGTCCCACACCCGGGGCGGGAGATCGCGGGCGCGCGTCGGGACGTGGGTGTCGGCGATGATCAGCAGGCGCATGGGTTCAGTGTGCCGTGCGACCGGCAGTCGACTACCGGGTCGACTCCAGCACGACGTCGCGTCCGCTGAGGTCGACGACCATGCCGCCCGGGACCACGCGGACCCCGGTCAGCTGGACGCCCTCGGGGAGTTCGGCGAGAGCGGAGTCCATCATCGAGACGGTGCCGCCGAGCAGCTCGGGCGGCAGTGCGAAACCGAGGATCGACGCCTGGGACGGATCCATCTCCAGGTTTCCGCCGATCAACCGGGGGGTCACGATCGCCTCGGCCAGGCCGCTGATGGAGACACGGAGCGTTCCCGAGGCCGGGTCCGAGACGATCTCCTGCACCTGGATCAGACCGCCGAGCATGCTGTCGCCCGCGGAATCCTGCTGTGCGGCGGTGGACATGGCCTGGTCGGAGACGAAGGCGGTCCCGGTCAGCGAGTCCACGTAGGTGAGGTCGTCGGCCGAGCTGACCCCTTCGGCGGTGATGTCGATCGCGGGGGCGGGGCCGCCTCCGCCCTCCGCGGGGCTGCCGTCGGTGGTGATGCGGACGGTGCCCAGGTCACCGCCGAAGTACGACAGGATCACCGGGCGCGCGCCCAACTCCACCTGCGCCGGGCTGCCGAGGGAGGCCGTGACCTCCTCCTGGATCCGGTTCTCGACCGCGTTGCGGGTGCCGAACTCGAGCCCCACCACCCCGGCGACCAGGCCCACCACGGCGATCGCGGCGATCAGGGCGATCATCGGGCCGCGACGCCTCCCGCCGGTGTCGCCGCGGTCAGGCCGGTCACCTGCCGGTGCGGCGGCGAACTGCTGGGTCTCGGCGTGCTGGACGCCGGGTCGGTCGTGGGCGGGGAGTCGCTGGGTGTCGTGCCGCGGGTGCATTCCGCCAATTGTCGCCGATGCCGGCCCGGATCGCAGAACCCGAGGTCAACGCCGTGTCGGCACGGGGTCGGCACGGGGTCGGCACGGGGCCGATGCGGAACCGACGCGGGGCCGACCCGGGGCCGACGCGGTGTCAGCGGGCGGCGGTCCAGCGGTTGAGGTGTTGCGTCTCGGCGTCGAAGAACCGGGTCAGGTGGGACACGACCAGCTTCTCCAGCTTGCCGCCCAGCAGCGGGACGGAGACCTTGACCTGGCCCGTCGCGGACTCCACCACCACGCCGCCCTGCGAGACGGCCTCCGAGCCTCCGTCGATGACCCCCAGCCCGCCGGCGGCCTCCGCGCGGGCGGAGCTCGAGAACCGCTCGCCGTCGAAGTCGGCATACGTGGTGGTCCGCACGATGATCAACCGGCCGGGCAGGACCTTGCGGGCCACGTCCGGGATGTCCTCGTCCGGGATGTGCTGGGTCAGCGTGACCGTGGTGGAGTCCCCGGTGGTCTCGAACGCGTCGAGGGTGTCGTGGGGGCTGCCGATGGCGGCCATGCGGTCGTGCCAGAAGGCCTCGTCGCCGTACGAGGTGAACACGGTCTCGAGGTGGGCGTCGATGT
>NZ_JAALEB010000059.1:0-1894 GCF_014145165.1 Dietzia sp. Cai40
CGACCCACCAGGCCGCCTCGATGCCGTCGGCCGCGACCCTGGCGGAGGGCATCATGACCTCGTTGGCGTTCTTGATGGCCTGGGCGATCTCCGGCCTGACCTGGGCGCCCTCGGCGAGCCACCAGGAGAAGTCGCCGTGCACCGCGATCTCGAGCGGGGCGTCGGCGACCACGACGTCCTCCAACGCCGGGGTGGACTCGTCCGGGTGGGAGGACGTCAGGGTCTCCCCTCCCCCGGCACGCGAGGCCCAGTCCACCGCGTAGGCCAGGTCGGCCGCCGGATCGGGTCCGTGGACCTGCACCTGGAGACCCACCATGGCCTCACCGCCCAGCTCGTCGTCGCGCACCAGGCCGGCGATGGCCCCCGGCAGGACGGTCGCCAGGATGATCTCCCGCTTCTCGGCGGTGGTGGTGAGTCGCGCGGTCGCCGACGGCACGAACTCGCGCATCGCGACCATGTCGCACTCACCGGCGAACCCGGCGAACGGCCGGGGTTCCGTGCTCAGTTCCTCACGCTCGGCCGCGCGAGCGGCGATCTTGGCCTGGCGGTTGCCGCCGGACTTGGGCTCATTATGGCGCTGACGTCTACCCACGGGCACCACGATACGGTGCGCCCGCGCGGCCCGCCCCCGGACATCGCACTCTGGTGCCGTCATCGCACGGGGGCCCAGGATCGGGCCGGGCGTGGCGGGGTCAGTCGCGACGCGTGGGCCCGTCCAGGACGCCCCGGGCCCGTGTCGGGACGTTGGTGGCCACCCACTCCACGCCCAGGTCGCGGCACAGGAGCATGTCCGCCGGGTCGTCGACGGTCCAGCAGTAGGTCCCCATCCCCCGCGACCTCCAGTACTCGACCAACCACGGCCGCGCCCGGAGCGCGCCGATGCTCGGGCCCATCAACTGGGCGCCGAACCCCTCGGCCGGCCACGACTTGAGGACGTTGCCGCGCTCGCGGAGCTGCACGGTCGGCACCTGCGGGGCCAGTTGCCTGAACCGTCGCACCGCCATCACGGAGAAGCTCATCATGAGCGCGCGGGACTCGGCGTGCGAGGCGGGCCGGTCCAGACCGAAGTACCTCAGCTCGTCCCGGAGCGCGACCTCGACGCGGCCGCCGGTGGGCACCGGGTGCTTGGTCTCCAGGAACAGCTTCACGTGCGGGTACGCCTCGGCCATCACCAGGAGACTGCGCAGCGTGAGGAGTGGTTCGGGCCGGCGGTGCACCGGATGCCAGGAGCCCAGGTCGAGGGCGGACAGCTCGTCCAGGGTGCTGGAGTGGACCCAGACGTCGCGGTCCGCCACGCGCGCGGTCCGGGGATCGTGCAGGAGCACCGGGACACCGTCGGAGGTGAGCCGCACATCCACCTCGAGCGCCTCTGCGCCCTGCTCGAGGGCCTTCTCGTAGGCGACGAGCGTGAGTTCGGGGAACTCGGCCGAGGCCCCTCTGTGGGCGACGACCCCGCTCCCGGTGGACACCGTGGACCGCAGATGTGTGGTCGCGGGGACCGTCACGTCTCACTCCTCTCGAGCCGGGGACGTCTCCACGATGCCCCGCGGGAGAAGCCGCCGGGTGAACCGCGGGGAAGGCTCATCGAAACTCCGCATGACGGTCCGGGTCTCACGCGCCGCCCACACCGCGGCGGCCGCCGCGAGCGCGGTGAGGAGAACCGTGTCCGCCGCGGCCTGCGAGCCCTCACCCGTGCCCCGCCACAGTGCGAGCGCGACCGCGATCCCGTTCACGGCGACGGCCACCCACCACCGGAGGAGTCCGGACCTGGTGGGCGCGCGGGGCGAGGCCAGGCGGAGTTCGGCGAGGTAGACGGGGATCCGGAACCAGTTGACGACGGGGAGGAGGCATCCCACCCAGAGCCCCGCCCGACTCCGCGGGTCCGGGGCGGGCG
>NZ_JAALEB010000005.1:0-1465 GCF_014145165.1 Dietzia sp. Cai40
TCGACGTTGACGTATTGGCGGCGCCGGCTGGCCGCCAGTGACCGACCGCAGCGGATCTTCGAGGTGGTACGCCAGGTCATCGCCGAGACCGGTGCGGTCAGGACCAAGACCCGCCGCGCCCTGGACTCGACGGTCCTGGATGACGCGGTGGCCCGTCAGGACACGATCGCCCAGCTCATCGCGCAGATCCGCCGGGTGGGCCGCGAGGTGCCCGGGGCGAGAGAGTTTATCTCCACCGAGTGCACCCGGTTGGCGGCGCTGTGCGGGCAGGACTACACCGTCGCCGGTAAGCCCCGCATCGCCTGGGATGACCAGGCTGCCCGGGACGAGCTCGTTTCCGCCCTGGTGGGCGATGCTCTGGCACTGCTTGAGGCTCTGGATGTGGAGGCGATCACCGCCGCCGGGGGCAGACCGGCCGAGGCGGTGGCGCTGTTGGCGTTGGTGGCCGGCCAGGACGTCGAGCCGGCCGACGGTTCTGATGGCACTGACGGGCGGTGGCGTATCGCCCGCCGCACCGCGCCGGATCGGGTGATCTCCACCGTGGACCCCGATGCCCGGCACGCACACAAGACCCGACAACGCCGCCAGGACGGGTTCAAGGCCCACATCGTGGTCGAACCCGACACCGGCCTGACCACGATGTGCTCGCTGACCAAGACGAACGGCCCGGCCAACTCGGATGCCGCGGTCGGTGCGGGGCTGGTCACCGCCGATCCCACCATCGGCGCCGGCGAGCAGATCGAGGTGCTCGGCGATTCCGCCTATGCCAGCGGCGACATGCTGGGCACCCTCGCCGGTAAAGGATGGCTGCCCCTGGTTAAGCCGTGGCCGCTACGGCCCGCGGTCGAGGGCGGGTTCACCCTCGATGACTTCACTTTCGATGCGGCGGCGGGCACGCTGACCTGTTCCCGGCAACATCACGCGACGGCTCTCGGCGAAGGGCAACGCCACGTTCGGCGTGGCGTGTCGTGGTTGCCCCCTGCGCCAGCGATGCACCACCTCAGCCGCCGGCCGCAAAGTAGAACTCGGTGAGCACCACCTGCTGCAACGCCAGCACCGCCAACGCGCCAGCGGCGAGGACTTCCAAACCGTCTACCGCCAGCACCGACCGATGGTGGAACGCTCGATCGCCTGGCTGACCCGAGGCGCTCGCCGCGTGCCGTACCGCGGGGTCGACAAGAACAACAACTGGCTCCACCACCGCGTTGCCGCCCTGAACCTGCGCCGACTGCTCTCGATGGGCCTGACCCACCAGAACGGAACCTGGGCCCTGGCCTGACCAGCCCGCCCGGGCGAGGACTCCCGCCCCGGCAGACCGCCGAACACGACCCGCGGCCACCGGCCAGATCCCATCTCCGGACCAGATACCTCAGCCCCCGCAGCCGCGAAAAAGCCACACCGCCATGCCCCCACCCCGCCCACCGCTCTCGCGGCCAAGATCACAGCTTGTTCAGCAGTCTCCTAG
>NZ_JAALEB010000060.1:0-15628 GCF_014145165.1 Dietzia sp. Cai40
GGGGAGTGCGACCGCGTCTACGTCGAGAAGCAGTCCGCACGCTCTCGTGCCGATCGGGTGAAGCTGGCCGAGTGCATCAGGTATCTGCGGGACGGTGACGAGCTGGTGGTCGCGTCGATGGACCGACTCGCCCGTTCCCTAGTCGATCTCAAGCAGATCGTTGGTGAGGTCACCGCGAAGGGCGCGAGCGTGGAGTTCGTACACGAGCGGGCCACCTACGCCGCTGGTGCCCAGGATCCTCGAGCCGACCTCATGCTGTCGCTACTCGGGGCGTTTGCCGAGTTTGAGCGGGCCATCATCCGTGAGCGCCAGGCCGAGGGCATCGCCATCGCCAAGGCGAAAGGCAAGTACAAGGGACGGAAACGCGTCCTGACCGACGAACAGATCGACAACGCCCGCACCCGCGTTGCGGCGGGGGAGGGGCCGACGGCGATCGCCCGAGACCTTGGGATTGGACGTTCCACGCTCTACCGGGCCCTGCAGCGCCGGGGGCGTAGTTGTTGATGGGTGGCCGACCTTGCAGTAGCCCTGCCACATCGAAGGAAAACGGGTGGTTAAGTTTACGAAGATTTGATGAAGAAAACCGACTGCGGCGCCGATGCGCCACGCCCACGTCGCAGAGAGTCGACACTGGGGCCACCTCGAGAGTCGAGGGTGTCGATTTCGAAGGGAAAGCGCGATGGATATGACGGGCATGATGGGCCAGGTGCACGACGTGCTGCACCAGCTGATGGCGTGGTTTCACCAGATGAGTGGAATGCCGATGATGGACATGATGGACATGGCGATGTAGAACACTACTTTCGCGGAGTGACCCGGTGGCGGGGGCGGGCAATTCGGGCCGCTGAAGTGTTCCCGGCGGCGATTCCACGCTTCGGCAGGGGCGACGCGTGTCGGGGCCGCGGCGCAACCGGTATCAGGGTGCCGGTACAACGTCGACTTCCCGGCCGCTGGTCAGTGCGTCCCACTCTGCCGGCCCGCGCTCACCGGAAGAGTGTCGCCGGGATGCCGTGCCCTGGCCGGCGATCACGGTAATTTCGTCCCTTCACCTTGGTTGCCTGATCGTTGACAGGGGCCGATCGAACAAATCACGCTGGTCTCGATGTCCGCGACTACGATGGCCGGACTTCTTGCCGCGGACCGTAAAACCGAGAGCATCCTGCCGAGTGCGATCGGCTTGCGCGGCCGTCGCCCGCAGGCCAGAGAACCTCGAACCCTGAGACGGTGCCGTTGCGCGCATCAGTCCAGTAGACCTTGCCGACCACGGCGTCGGTCACGTGAGCTGGCGCGAAACCGTGGACGCGACCGCGCGCACCGCATAGTTGGCCGGGTGGATGGCGACCCGGCCATGAGGCCGCCTCGGGGCCGGTCGGCTGGTGGGGTTCGCCGCACACCTCCGCCGGCGGTCGAATCCCTACGCGGGTGACCGCCTCGCTCCCGGAGCGCCACGGTAAAGGGGCCTGGGTAAGGAAAAGGGTCGATTCCGGCAGGGCAGGCGATAGGTTCCTGATGGTGATCGGGAAGTAGACGTTTACGGGTTGTATCGGTCGGTCGAGTGCGACCGACGCAGCCTCGCTCGGTGTGAACTCGACTGGCTCGCCGACGGTGATCTCTAGCTTGACTTCGCCTCCTCGGACTGTGTCGGAGTAGACCGCGGTCTGGCCAAACTTGCATGACCTGGTAAGTGGGCCTGTTTCGCAGACCGTGAGGTCAGGCACCGAAGTGGGATCATCTTCGAGGCCCGCTAGGGAGGGCTGCTCGGTGCTCGAAGTGGCTGTGTTTTCTGCCGCAGACGGGGCGTCGTCTTCCAGGAGCGCCCCGACAGTAATGATGCTGCCCAGGATAACGCCGACGCCGCCGACCGTGGCCCACATTTTCCAGGGGACTGGCGGCTTCGGCCTACGAAAGCTCAGGGTCGTTCGCACTCGGCCATGCTGCTGCGAGACCAACTCCCAGCCTTCCTGCTGCTTACTGGTGATCGCTTTCGACTCAGTGCCCGGGAACGCTTTGATTTCGGTGATCTCGTACCGTGGTTCCTTACTTGACATGTCTTTCCCGTCCGTCGATAGCGGTGCTGTGGGGTACCCGTGCCCAAGGGCGGGGATTAGCTACTCGGTGGAGTTTGCACTATTCATCGGACAAGTAGCGGTACACCGACGTGCGGTGCAGACCGAAGAACCGGCCCAGTTCCGCGGTGGTGTAGCCGCCGGTGGCGTGCATCTGGCGGAGCCTGTTGGCGTCAGCGGGGGAGAGCTTGGGCTGCCGACCGCGGTACTTGCCTTCGGCCTTTGCTCGAGCAACGCCTTCGCGGGTGCGCTCGCGGTTCATGGCGACCTCAAACTCGGCGGCCATACCCAGAACCTGGAATAGCATCGCGCCGACGGGATCGCCCGGGTCATAGGTAGACCGCCCGACAGTCAGGGATGCGCCGACACCCTGTATCTGGTCTGCAATGTCGAGCAGGTCTCGAAGCGATCGTCCGAGACGGTCGAGTTTGGTCACGACGAGCTCGTCACCATCGCGCAGTTCGGCTAGGGCGCGATCCAGTGCCGGACGCTTACGCCGTCGGCCACTAACCCCGCGGTCGAGGTGGATCCGCCGAGGATCAACGCCGAGCTCGATCAGTGCTTGTCGTTGTGTCTCGACGTTCTGTTCCTCAGTCGAAACGCGCCCGTAGCCGATCTTCACAACGGCAGTGTTGCATACGACCGTGACTTGCCCACCTTTATTGCGCTACATGTCTACGCCACAGCGGCAGGAGTCGCCGTTAGTGTTCGACCTGCGCGAGCCTCCGATTGGGCGTTCGCTCAGAAAGTGTCGCGTTAGACGATCGTCTAATGCGACACCATCAGGCGGGGCCGGAGTGGGTGGGGACGGTGCTGTCACGGCAGAGGCAATCCGGCGAGTGCTGCTGCTGCGCCGAGGGATGCGCAAACGGCGAGGGTGCGAAGGACTGACCATTTCAGTGCGAAGACCAGGATCAGCGCGACGAGGGTGATGGCGGTGCTGACTGGTTGCCAGGTGCCCAGGTTTGGTAGTTCGAGATGGATCGGGCCCCAGTGAAGTGCGGTGGTGGTGGCGAACAGGGTGTGGAAGGCGAAGTAGAGGGCGAGGTTGGCGATCACGCCCACAACGGCGGCGGTGAGGCCGGTCATTGCTGCGGAGAGTGCTTTGTTGTTGCGGAGTTGCTCGATGTAGGGCGCTCCGAGGAAGACGAACACGAAGCACGGGACGAAGGTGACCCAGGTGGTGATTAGGGCTCCGAGGGTTCCTGCGAGCCATGGGTCCAGGCCTCCGGGGTTGCGGAAGGCGCCGACGAAGGCCACGAACTGCACGACCATGATCAGCGGTCCGGGTGTGGTTTCGGCCAGGGCGAGTCCGCGGACCATTTCCCCGGGTGCGAGCCAGCCGAACACCTCGACCGCTCGTTGGGCGACGTAGGCCAGGACTGCGTAGGCGCCGCCGAAGGTGACCAGGGCGGTGCCGGTGAAGAACATGCCCTGGGTGGTGAACACGCTGTCGGTGCCTGTGAGGAGGGCGACGGCGAGCAGGGGTAGCCCCCAGACGGCGATGCCGATCGCCAGTACCGTTGCGGAGCGTCGCGCGGTCGGGCGCTCAGCGTGCAGCACATCGTCAGGGATCAGTGGCGGCGTCTCGTCGGTGTCGGTGGTGCGGGCGGGGGTTTTGCTCTGTAGTGCATCGGGGCGGGCGCGGCCGATGAGCCAGCCGGTGGCGGCGGCGGCGATGATCACGACGGGGAAGGGGATGGAGAATACCGACAGCGCGAGGAACGAGGCGACGGCGAGCAGGACGAGTGCGCGACTGGCCAGGGCTCGGCTGCTGACCCGGTGGACGGCCTGGGCGACGATCGCCACCACGGCCGGTGCCAGGCCGGCGAAGATCGCGGTGACGGCGGTGGTGTCACCGAACGCCACGTAGATGCCGGATAGGGCGAGCATGGCCACCACGCCCGGTAGGACGAAGAGGGTGCCGGCAGCGATGCCGCCCCGGGTGCCGTTGAGGAGCCATCCGGTGTAGATGGCCAGCTGCTGGGCTTCCGGTCCGGGCAGGAGCATGCAGTAGTTGAGGGCGTGCAGGAACCGTTTCTGGCCGATCCACTTCTTCTCGTCCACCAGGGCGCGTTGCATCACGGCGATTTGTCCTGCCGGTCCGCCGAAGGTCTGGAGGCTGATGGCGAACCAGGTGCGCAGTGCGACCCTCAGCGGGATCGCATCGCCGCTCGCTTTCCGGGTTGGAGCCGAGGGTGTCTCGGTGTCGGTGGGGTTGTTGGCGGTGCGGTCGTTGGTCATAGCGCGTCCCGGTTCTGGTGATGGGTGGGAGTGATCAAGCGGGGCGCCCGCCGAGCAGGCTTCGACGGTAGTACTCATAAAGGCCGTTGAAGACCGGGGTGGTGACGGCCATGGTGTGGTGGTCGTCGCCGATCAAGGACAGTCCGCGTAGGACCGTGTCCAGGCCAGGTGCTTCAGGGGCCTCGTATCGGTCGTCTTCGAGGTCGGCCTCGTGGATGATTTCGGCGATGCGCCACAGCACGGGGTCGGCCAGGTCGTAGCGACGCAGGATGGTCTCGAATGTGCAGTCGCCGTTGTGGTGGGACAGTTCGACGCCTCGCATGTCGAACGGGGTGGCGTCTGCCGGCACGTCGTCGGGTCCGGCGACGAAGATGAACTCGGCCTCGCTGTCGACGAACCGGGTGATCAGCCACGCGCAGGCGGCGCGATCTATGTGAATTCCGGTGCGGGTACTCCACTTCACAGCGATTCCTTCGTCTGGGTGTTGTCGGTTTGGGTGTGGTCTGCGGTCTGCGGGTCCGGGCTCGCGAGTTGGCGGAGGGCGGTGTGGGCGACGGCGCGTTCCGGTGGGGGGAAGTAGTCGCGCCTGGTGATCTGCCGCCACTGGTTGCGCAACCGGCGCAGGCTGCTCACTCGCTCCTCCTCGGCCGCGTGCAGGGCCGCGGCTGCCTGGGCGGTGAGCTCGGCGTACTCGGCGGCGCGGGCGTTGCGCATCTGTTCGATGAGGTAAAGTTCCTGGGCCTGGGTGGTGGCCGACGCGATCCAGATCCCGGCCTGGCCGCCCCACTCGAGCACTTCGTCGGCCAACCACTCCAGGTGTTCGCGCGACCGGGCGTCATCGGGCAGGGCGACGACGTTGTCCGCGAACTGGGCGACCCCGAGCTTCTTGAGCTTTCGCCACAGGGTGATCCGAGGTGTGGACGGTTCCCGAGGCAATCGGTAACTCAGCAGCACCCACTGGCCGCGCGTCGCGGAGGTCGCATCGTTCACTCGCGAAATGAAACCACGGTTACACCCTAGGCGCCAGCGGTTTATGTCACGCCGGGCCTTTCCCACGAGTCGGCGGTGCCAATGTGCAAGAATCTGCGTATGGATGCAGATAAGCAGATGTGCGGTCTTGATCCGGACAGTCAGTTCGTCGAGCTGGCTGTAGAGGTGTTCGCGATGTTGGCCGACGCCACCAGGGTGCGGATCATCCTCGCGCTGCGGCAGGCGGGGGAGATGTCGGTGAATCATCTTGCGGATGTGGCGGACAAGACCCCGGCGGCCATCTCGCAGCATCTGGCGAAGCTGCGCTTGGCCCGGATTGTCGAGAGCCGGCAGGAGGGCCAGCGGGTGTTTTACCGTCTGGCCAATGAGCACGCCTCCCAGCTGGTCTCTGACGCGATCTTCCAGGCAGAACATGCCCTCGGGGGCACGCCCCGCCACCATCGGGTCCCGGTCGATCAGCCGCCGGTGGTGTCGACCGGACCCCAGTGATGGTGGGGGTTCTTCGCAAACCCACCTACGCCCGGCTGTTCGCCGCGCAGGTGGTGGCGCTGCTGGGGACGGGCTTGCTGACGGTGGCGCTCGGGCTGCTCGCGTTCGATCTGGCCGGAGGCGATGCCGGTGCGGTGATGGGGACGGCGTTGACCATCAAGATGGTGGCGTATGTGGGTGTGGCGCCGGTGGTGGCGGCGTTGGTGGATCGACTTTCGAAGAAAGCCGTCCTGGTGGGAGCGGACCTGGTCCGGTTCGCGGTCGCGTTACTCCTGCCGTTCGTTGAGCAGGTGTGGCAGATCTACGTCCTGGTGTTCGTCTTGCAAGCGGCCTCGGCGACGTTCACCCCAGCGTTTCAATCCCTGATCCCGGCAGTGCTCCCGGACGAGCGTCAGTACACCCGCGCGTTGTCGCTCTCGCGGCTGGCTTATGACCTCGAATCACTACTGTCGCCAGCTATCGCCGCCGCGATGTTGGCCGTGGTGAGCTTCCATGACCTGTTCGTCGGCACCGCGATCGGGTTCGCCGGATCCATCGTGTTCGTGCTTGTGGCGCACCTGCCGGCGGCATCTGTCACGACCTCCGGATTGCCGTTCTGGCGCAGGCTCCGCGAAGGGGCCGCGGTGTTCGCCCGCACGAGAGAGTTGTGGTTTCTGATGTGCGCCAACGTGGCCGTGGCTGCGGGTACTGCGCTGGTCATGGTCAACACCGTGGTCTATGTCCGCGGCGTGTTGGACCGTGATGATTCCGACCTCGGACTCGCCCTGGCGTGCTACGGGTTGGGGTCTCTTCTGGTCGCGGTGGCCACACCGCGACTCGTCGAACGTCTCGGGGTGATCCGCACGATGGCGGCCGGGATCGCGGTGCTCGCGATCTTTCTGACCGTGGCGGTGGCGGTCACCGTTGCAGTGCACTCATCGGGCACGGGGTGGGGATGGCTACTGGGCACGTGGTTCGCGCTCGGCGCGGGCACATCCCTGATCAACACGCCGTCAGCGCGATTGCTCGCCGCCGCCTCCACCGAAAAGAACCGCAATCTGGTCTACACGGCTCAGTTCGCTCTCTCGCACGCCTGCTTCCTCATCACCTACCCCGTCGCGGGCCTGGTGGGCGCATTGAGTCTGACCCTTGCGTCCAGCGCACTCACCGCGATCGCTGCACTCGCCGCCATCGCTGCGGCAGTTGCGGGAATGTCGAACGGCCCAGCCTTACGGCCCAGATAGCAGGGGCGGGCACGCGGCCATTCAGGGTGGGGGCGGAGCTGATTGCCGACCGCTGAAACGGCGAGAGTCGCGCGGCTCGTGCACACCCAAGCTTGATACAGCGACTGGATATCGGTCGCTCACCGTCTCCCGTGCGTTCTCGCGAAGGAGTTCGGTGTGACAGGTGCTGGTGGCGCTTCGGTGGGGTGTCAGGTGAGTTTGACGGAGGTGAGGCAGGTGAGGTCGTTTGCGCCGGTGGAGATCTCCGCTGTGCCTGTTGTGTTGCCGTAATCGATGGTGAACCGCCCCAGGTTTCCCGCCGCCTCCTTTTCGAGTCGAGGAGGATGGCTGTATGCCGAAGAAGATCGATCCCGCGGTCAAAGAGCGGGCGCTGCGGATGGTGGCCGAGCACCGCGGTGAGTACGCGTCGCTGACGGCCTGCTGTGACCAGGTGGGCCGACGTCTGGGGCTGGGCAAGGAGACGGTCCGGAGGTGGGCTGTGCAAGCCGACATCGACGCCGGAACCCGGCCCGGCGTCAGCACCGAGGAGAGCGCCGAGATCAAGCGCCTCAAGGCCGAGAACCGGCGGCTGACCGAGGACCTGGAGATCATGCGCAGGGCCTCGATTTTCTTCGCGGGGGAGCTCGACCCCCGCAACCGGTGATCTGCGAGTTCATCGACCAGATGAGGTCCGAGGGGCATGCGGTCGAGTCGATCTGCCGAGGCCTGCGCAAAGCGGGCCTGCAGATTGCCGCACGGACCTACCGCGAGTGGACTTCGCCGCAGCGCGTGGTGGCGGCCAGGACCGTCAGCGACGCCGAGGTCGAGGACACCGTCCGCAAGCTCGTGTGGCAACCCGATGGGCAGGGGCGGCGGAAGATGCAGCCTGCGGGCCTGAACGGGCGCCGCAAGATGCTTGCCGAGGTGCGCCGGGCCGGTCTGACCACAGCCAGCCCAGGAGCAGTGGACCGTGTGATGCGAACGCTCGGGCTATCAGGCGTACTCCGGTCCAAGAAGGTGTACACCACTTCCTCGGATCCGGACGGTGTTCGGGCGCCGGACCTTGTCGATCGCGACTTCACCTCGGATCGGCCAGATCGGCTCTGGGTCGCCGATTTCACATACGTCCGAACGTGGGCCGGCTTCACCTACGTGGCGTTCATCGTCGACGTGTTCGCCCAGCGCATCGTGGCGTGGAACGCGGCCACCTCCATGGCCACGGACCTCGTCATGACTCCGCTGCGGATGGCGCTGTGGCAACGCGACCGCGAAGGGCACCCAGTCGAGCCGAAATCGCTGATCAGCCACTCGGACGCAGGCAGCCAGTATACATCTGTAGCGTTCACCGAACGCCTCTCCCTCGAGGGGATCGAACCGTCGATCGGCAGCGTCGGCGATGCCTACGATAACGCGCTCATGGAGACGATCAACGGCCTCTACAAGGCCGAGTGCATCCGCTCGTCGATCTTCCACGACGGGCCGTACAAGACGCTTGCCGACGTCGAGTACGCCACCGCCGCATGGGTCGAGTGGTACAACAATGACCGGCTGCACTCGAGCCTGGGATACGTCCCGCCCGTCGAGTTCGAGCTGAGTTACTACGCCGCTCTCAACCGAGAGTTGCAACCCACATAGGGAGCGGCGGGAAACCTGGGGCGGTTCACCATGACAGTAGTCCTGGTTCCGTGGGGTTGTGGAGTCGGTCGGGGTGAGTGGCTCTTGCGGGGCGCGGCTGCGTGCTGGGTCTACAGTCTGTCGTCGTGGATGGGTATGGGCGGGTGTCGCCGTCTGGGTTATCGCGGTGGGCGGGCCGGGCGGTGTCGAGTCCGGTCCGGGTGGTCGCGTTGAGTTTCGCCGCGGCGATCGTGGTGGGCACCGTGGTGTTGATGTTGCCTGTCTCGGTGACGTCGGGCAGTGGTGCCGGGGTGACCGAGGCGGTGTTCACGGCGACGTCGGCGGTGTGCCTGACCGGGCTGATTGTGGTCGATACCCCGGTGTACTGGTCGGGGTTGGGACAGGTGGTGATCCTGGGTCTGATTCAGATCGGCGGTCTGGGGATCATGACGTTGGCCTCGTTGGTGGGGTTGGTGTTGGCGAACCGGATCGGGTTGAAGGCGCGGCTGAACACCACGGCCGAGGCCAGGGCCGCCGAACTGGGCCAGGTCCGCGACGTCGTGATCGGTGTGGTGCGGATGAGCGTGCTGATCGAGGCGTTGGTGGCGGCGGCGCTGATGCTGCGGTTCGCGGTCGGATACGAGGAACCGTGGTGGCGGGCATGGTGGCTGGGGGTGTTCCATGCGGTCTCGGCGTTCAACAACGCCGGGTTCGCGCTCTACAGCGACAACATGATCGGCTTCGCCACCGACCCGTGGATTTGTGTGCCATTGATGGTGGCGGTGGTCCTGGGCGGGTTGGGGTTCCCGGTGCTGTTCGAGGTGGGCCGGCGGGTACGGCATACCCGCACGCAGCGGCGCGAACACCCGCGGTGGAGCCTGCACACCCGGCTGACCGTGTACGTCACGGTCAGCCTGCTCCTGGTTGGGTTCGCGGCGGTGTTGGCGCTGGAGTGGACCCGCACCCTGCAGTCCTTCGGGGTGGCCGACAAGGTGCTCGTGGCCGCGTTCCAGGGGACGATGCCCAGGACCGCCGGGTTCAACAGCGTGGATTACGCCCGGATGGACGAGGCGACGCTGCTGGTCACCGATGTGCTGATGTTCATCGGGGGCGGCAGTGGCGGCACGGCGGGCGGGATCAAAGTGACGACGTTCGCCCTGCTGTTGTTCGTGTTGATCGCCGAGGTCCGCGGCGAGAAGTCGGTCACCATCCTGGACCGGCGGGTGGACACGCGGGTCCAGCGCCAGGCCCTGGCGGTGGCACTGATCGCCATCGGACTGGTGATGGTCTCGACGATCGTGCTCCTGGCCGGAACCGAGTTCGGACTGGGACAACTATTGTTCGAGGTCACCTCCGCGTTCGCCACGGTCGGGTTGTCCACCGGAATCACGGCGCAGCTTCCCGGGTGGGGGCAGTGGATACTGATCGGGTTGATGTACCTGGGGCGGATCGGTCCCATCACCATGGTCAGTGCCCTGGCCGCCCGGCAGCGTGGACGCCGGTATGACCTGCCCGCAGAAAGGCCCCTCATTGGCTAAGAGAAGTGCCCCCGATGCGGTTGTCGTGCTCGGACTGGGCCGGTTCGGCAAGTCTCTCGCCCTGGAACTGATGGCCCAGGGGGCGGAGGTGATGGGCGTGGACGCCAGCGACACCGTAGTGCAGAAGATCGCCCACCGCCTCACGCACGCGGTGGTGGCCGACACCACCGACGAAGAATCGCTGCGGCAGTTATCGGTCCATGAGTTCGACCGGGCGGTCGTGGGCATCGGGTCGGACCTGGAAGCGAGCCTGCTGACCGCCTCGGCCCTGATCAACATGGGCGTGACCAACGTGTGGGCAAAGGCGATCAGTAACTCCCACGCCAGGATTCTCACCCAGATCGGCGTGCACCATGTCGTGCGTCCCGAGCACGACATGGGCAAACGCGTCGCCCACCTGGTCCGTGGACGGATGATCGACTTCATCGAGTTCGATGACGGGTTCGCCATGGTCAAGACCACCGCCCCCGCCTTCGCCACGGGCTGTAGCCTGGGCCAGTCCACCATCCGGACCGACTACGGCGTGACCGTCGTGGCGATCAAACGCCCGGGAGAGGGCTTCACCTACGCCACCGCGGAGACGATCCTGCACCCCGGAGACACCATCATCGTCTCGGGAAAGGTCCGCGACACCGAGCGTTTCGCCGACCTGGCCTAACCCCGCCACGCGTGCCGAACGGACACCGCCGGTTGCAGAGTCGGCCAGTTCGGCGACACCGTCTACTGATCAGGTGCCGGGTTCTGAGGTGTCGAGTTTCGGTGGGGTTGGACGCAGCACGTGGCGGAGCGGACCCAGGCGGGCGGCGCTGGCGCCCAACCTGGGCGTGGTCTCTGTCGGCGACGACACCGCCTCTTCCTGGTGGACACCCCGGAGCAGCGGCGGATCGGGATCTCCGACTCCCTCGAGCTGGCGTGGCGGGACTGGCTCGGCTCCGCCGGGTTCGACCGCCCCGAGGGCCACTGGCCGCGGCAGTGGGCGCGGGCGTACGTCGAGTTCGCCGCCGGGGAGAAGCGAAAATACCTGCACGACCTGGGCCTGCGGATCATCCCCACCGTCGGCTGGGAACGTGGACCTGCTGCAGACGCTCACGCACGCCAGGCTCGCCGCCCCGTGAGGTCGAGGGCGGCTGCCAGGCTCGAGCAGCAGCGCGACCAGCCTGAGTTGGGCGTCGAAGGACAGCCCCGCCTCGGGCTCGTCGCCGAGTACGTGTACGGGACGGACCGCTGGGAAGGCTTCCGTGTGCACCCGCTGCCGGCTTCGGTGGCGGCGGCGTGCACGGCTACAACTCGTTGGAGGGCACGTTCCTCGGAGGCTGCATCTTCTCGGGGATGAAGGCCGGCCGGGCGATGGCGCGGGAGGTCTGATCGAGGCAGGCACCGCCGGCGCGGCGGTCGTCGCTGTCATGCGCGCGGCGGGGAGGCCCCTGAGCCGCCGGCCGCCGCGTCCTGAGCAGCACTGTCACCTGTGACCGGCCGCCCGCGGGTCTGCGCCCGCCCACGCAGCACACCGAGTTCGTAGGTGGCCAGCACTATCAACCACAGAGCGGTGATGGGGATGACAAACCACAGCATCGCGGCACTGAACGGCCCCAGCGCGTCGTGGTCGGCCGCCTGGAGCACGACGTAGGCGATGTACGCGGCGTAGAAACCAGTGAAGAGAACGCCCTCCCACCGTGCGATCGCCAGGCCGGTGAAGGCGATCGGGAGCAGTGCCAGGGACACCGCGAGCATGATCGGCAGGTCGAAGCGGATGGCCCCGGCCGCGATCTCGATCGGCGCGATGAGTGAGGTCATCCCCAGAACGGCACCGATGTTGAACATGTTGCTGCCCACGATGTTTCCGATCGCCAGGTCGCGCTCACCTCGGATCGCCGCGACCATGCTCGTCGCGAGTTCGGGAAGGGATGTCCCGACGGCCACCACCGTGAGACCGATGACCAGGTCACTCATCCCCCAGGCCGACGCGAGATCACTGGCCGCGGTGACGAGTAGCCGTGCCCCGATCACGAGCAGCGCCACCCCGGCGATCACGAGAGCGCTGTTGAGGAGGACCGGGTGCGAGGTCTCGCCCCCGGTCGGCGTCGTCTCGCCCGCGCTGTCACCGGCCGGGGCGTCCAATGCCTCGGTGGCGCGGTCTCCATCCTGTTTGCGCGCGATGACGATCGTCGCGGTCGTATAGGTCACGAGGCCGGCGAACAGCAGCAGACCGTCGAGGAAGCTGATCGTGCCGTCGAGTGCCACAAGCAGCACGACCAGAGAGAACAGCACCATGATGGGGATGTCGACTCGCACGATCCGGGACGTCGCCACCAGAGGGGCGACGATCGCGGTCATCCCCAGGATGAGCAGGATGTTCGCGATGTTGCTGCCCACGACGTTGCCGACGGCCAATCCCGGGTATCCGCTCAGCGCGGCATCGACGCTTACCGCGAACTCCGGCGCCGAGGTGGCGAAGGCGACGACGGTGAGTCCCACCACCAGCGGGGAGATCCCGAGGGTCGCGGCCAGACCGCCGGCGCCCCGCACCAGCACTTCGCCGCCGCCGATGAGCAGGGCGAACCCCACCGCGAGCGCGGCCACCGTCAGGGCACTCATGTCAGCTCCGATCGGGTGGTGATGAACCCCGGTCCGGCTGGCGGTGACGGCCTCGTTGCATTACCCATGGGTCGATGATCCCGTGCCGGACTCCGGTTTGTCGATGCGCCGGCAGCGATTCAGCCGGCGGAGGCGACCGCCAGCGGCAGGACAGCCGGGACCCCGGACGAGCGGAGATGCCGGGCTGCCTCGGTGATCGTCCACCCCGTCCCGAGCAGGTCGGCGACCAGGAGGACGGGGCCGTCGGACGCTGTCGACGGGCCGGAGAACGTGCCCCACAGCTGGGCCACGCGGTAGGCCGAGTTCTGGGCGGTCACCGTCGGGAGCGCCTCGTCGCGGCTGAGTTCGCCGAGGTAGTCCATACGGCCCATCTGTGACAGCGCGCGCGCCAGGCTCTGTACGAGGATCGGGTGCTCGCCGGTGAGTAGCGCCGCGACACCGGTCGGGCGGTCGTCCCAGCCCCACTCGCGCAGGACCGGTACGCAGGCGCGGGCCAGCCACTCGGGTGCGTCCTGGTCGGGCTCGGCGAGCAGGGCGCGCAGCTTCTGGCCCAGGCCCAGATCGGTGAGGCGTGCCAGAGCGCGGCCCTCCGCGGGACCGTCGGCGATCTTGCCCTTGAGTGGGACGTCGAGCTTGGCCAGGCCGGTGGGCCGCTGGCGGCGCGGAGGCAGCACCACGCCGGGCCGCTCGAGCGCTTCGCGGGCCCGGGTCAGCGCGCCCGAGTCGACGGAGGTGGTGCGTCGCTGGGGTCCGGGGCGCAGATACGGCCAGTTCACGGGCGCCAGCCCGGGGAGAAGATCGGCTCGGTTCTGTACTCGCCACGCGCAGGTCCGCACCTGTCCGGACGCCAGTGGGTAGCACAAGAGGCCGCAGGTAGCAGCGCCGCCACCATCCCGCCATCGGCTGGCGGTCACGGTCCAACAAGGGCGGAAGCGCTGGCCCGGCACCTGCTCACGCGCAGGTCACGAGGCCAGTCGGGCACTACGGGCGAGGGGCAGTTCGGGGAGGGGTCGAGTTCGCACAATCTACAACTCGGCATCGTTAGCTTGTCATAAGATAAGTTATCGGCACTAACATAGGGGCAGGTAGGAGGCCTATTGGGGCCACGGTGTGCTCCAACCGTGTTTACGGGTGGCCCTCGTCGCCCTCGGTGATCTGGTCCAGGGCGGCGGTGAGATCGTCCTCGCTGGGTAGCGCCTCCTGCTCGGCGGGAGGCAGGCTCGCGTAGCTGAAGGTCGAGACTGCCAGGGGCGCGCCAGCCTGGTTCAGCGCGTAGCGGACGACGCGATCGTTGCGGCTGCCGCAGACCAGGATCCCGACAGTCGGGGCATGCGCGGTACGGCGCAGGCGATCCTCGACGAGAGCGACGTAGAACTGCAGCTGCCCGGCGTGTTCTGGCTTGAACTTGCCGGTCTTGAGCTCAATGACGACGTACCGCAATTGCTCGACGTGGAAGAACAGCAGGTCGGCATAGAAGTCCTCGCCCCCGACGTCGAAGTGGACCTGCCTTCCCACGAACGCGAATCCCGGGCCGAGCTCGCGCAGCGTATCGACGATCCGGTCGGTCAAGGACTCCTCGAGCTCGCGTTCGGCGACCTCGCCGGACAGGTCCAGAAAATCTAGGATCAGCGGGTCCTTGGCGATCTGCTGGGCAAGCTCGGAATCGTGCGCAACAAGCTGTTGCGCAAAGTTCGATGGAGCCGCCCCGGTGCGTTCGAGGGCGCTGCTGGCGATCATGTTGGCCAGCACGTTGCGCGACCAGCCGTGCTCGACGGCTGCGGCGGCGTACTTGTCCCGATCGTCCTGGGCGCTGAGCTTGTCCAGCAGGACAGTCACATGCCCCCAGGGCAGGTACGCAACAGGGTGTTGCGTGATTGGCCCGGCGGGCCAGGCGCCGGCGAAGGTCGCCATGTACTGCAGGTTCCGGGCAGAAAAGCCCTTCATCTGGGGGAACTCGGCCCGAAGATCCTCGGCGAGCCTGCGAATCACACCGCTGCCCCACCCGTGCCGGGCGCTCTCCTCGCGCACAGCCTGCCCGAGGGACCAGTACAACTCGATCAGCTGGGTGTTGACCCTGCGCTGCGCCGTGACCTGTGCTCGTCGGACCCTGTCCTTGAGGTCTTCGACGAGGCGCCCATAGTTGGATGGCAGGTCCAGGTCCCGGGAGTTCACCCGCCCATCCTGGCAGGCGCACCCCTGGGACCCAGCAAGCTGGTCGGTAAGAGGCTGACGATGGAAGGGATGGCCCGGTCGCAGTGGCCGGGCCATCCCTGATCTCAATCATTGCCAGCTGGAAGAGCCTTCACCGTCTCGCTCAGGACCCAGCCGAGGCCGCCGCCGATGAGGCCGGCACCGATGGCACCTCCGGCCACTATCGGCAGGATCGCCGACGACGCCAGGATGGCGACTCCGGACAGTCCCAGGCCGGTCACGCCGGACGCGATGCCGACAAACTGCCCCGGCCGGCCAATGGGATGTCCGCGAGCGGCAAGCGTAGCGACCATCACGGTCACCGCGATTGCGCAGTACGCGCTCACGCTAAGCGTGAGTCCGATGATTGTCGGATCCATATTCCTTCTCCGTTCGGTTGGTGGTAGGTGGGATTGTCCACACGACTCGTGACGCCCCGTTTTGTTCGCCTGGCGTCTCAGTAGCGGTCAGCGCTTGATCCTCGACATGGGTGCGGGCGTCCCCTATCATGGGTAACAGCGGAAACAAAATACGTTACCAGTTACCCGTTACCGAACACGGAATCTGAAGGGGCGCCATGTCGTCGTCGGAGAAGATCGCTCACGCCTATGGGGTGCTCGTCGCGCGGGGGGACAAGGTCACCGTGCGGGCGGTGCAGAAACAAGCGGGGGTGCGGATCGGCGAGGTGGCGGCGTGGATG
>NZ_JAALEB010000061.1:0-4421 GCF_014145165.1 Dietzia sp. Cai40
CTGGCCGGCTGGCTCCTGCTGCGCGGGGGGCGCCGGGGCCGAGACAGCGGCCGCGGTACCGGCGAGCGCGCCCTGTGGTTCCTCGGGACCGCGGGCCCCGCGTTCCTGGCCTCCTCCCACCTCGGGCTGCTGCTGAACGGCACCCCGCACTATCTCTTCGGGCTCGGCGGCGACCAGCTCAACCGCGTCGCCTACGTGACCCGCTTCGCCGACTCCCCCGCGCTGAGCGACCCCTTCTACGCCGATGCCGCCCCCTTCTACCCGCCGCAGTGGTTCTGGGTGGGCGGGCGACTGGCCGCGCTGGCGGGGGTCGAGGCTTGGGAGTTCTACAAGCCCTACGCGATCGTCACCATGGCGATCGCGGGTGCGATCGCGTTCGTCGCCTGGCGCTGGCTGGTGCCGACGCGGCTGGCCGTGCTGTTCGGTCTGGTCACCGCGGTCGTCGGCGGGCACATCAACGCCTACGAGCCCTACTCGTGGATCCTCATCTGCCTGCTCCCGCAGGTCGTGGTGGCGACCTTCCTGCTCTGCGCACGCGCCGCCGCGCGGTCGCGGGACCCCGGGGCCGGCCGACCCACGTGGCCGCTGGTCGTGACGATCGGCGTCTACCTCGGCTGGGCCGCGCTGGCGTACACGCTCATCGCGGGTGTCGCGGCGTTGCTGGTCGCCCTCGTCGTCGTCGTCGACATAGTGCGCCACCGCGCCGACCGCCGCGTCGTCGGCGCGCTGATCGCCCACCTGGCCGCGACGGCCGGCATCTCCATGCTGATCGCGCTGGTGTTCTGGCACCGCTTCCTCCTGGCGGTGCTGGGTGGCGCCGAGACCGAGTCGTCCGTGGCCAACGATTTCGCCCCGGAGATCGGTTCCCGCTGGCCGCTGCCGATGTTCGAGGTGTCCGCCGCCGGCCTGCTGTGTCTGATCGGGCTGGCGTGGGTGGTGGTGACGGTGTGGCCGGACGGTGCCGGCCGGCTCGCAGACCGCGGTGCGGCGTCCCTGGGCGCCCGGATCGGAGACCGGGGAGCCAGCCGTCGCCACGCTGATGACCACGACTACGACGACGAGGCCACCCACTCACCGGGCTGGCCGCTCCCGGCGCCGGACCGCGGTCTCGTGCTGGCGCAGGCGCTGGGGCTGATGGTCGTCACGGTGTTCGGTTGGTACGCGCTCTCGGGGCTTCGGGCGGTCACCGGGTCCACGCTGCTGCCGTTCCGGATGATCCCGGTGATCACGCTGGCACTCGCGCTCGCGGGGGTGGTCGGCTCGCTCGCCCTGGCCCGGTGGGCGCTGGCCACGTCGCCCGCGGATTCGCGCGGCCGGGTCGCCGCGGTGGCCGTGGTGGTGGCCGGTCTGGCCGCGATCCAGATGGTGCAGCACGTCTCCGAGGAGGACTCGCGGTTCGCCGCCGCAGCCCGAGAGGCCCCCGCGGCCCCGTCGGAGGTGCTGGAGGCGATCGACGAGATGACCCCCGGGCAGGAGCAATCGGACCTGGTGGTCCTCACGTCGGTCCCGACCGTCTACGCCTACCGCCCGTATTTCACCTTCCAGGCACCCGCGCAGGCCTACGCCACCCCGGCCGGTCGCTACACCGCACGGACGGACGAGGTCCGGGAATGGGCCTCCATCGACTCCCCCCGTGAGCTGGCCGCCGCGATGGACTCAGGCCCGTTCCGCGGCCCGGACGTGATGGTGTTCGATCGGGAGGGCTCGAGGAACTGGGTGGTCCCGGTGGCGATCAACGAGATGCCCCTGGCCCGGAACAACAGTCGGGAGAAGATCCGGTTCCACCCGGAGCAGTTCGAGGACCGGGCACTGTTCGACGTCCGCGAGGTGAGCTCGAGAGTGGTGGTCGTGCGGCGGTGACCGGGCCGGGCCGGAGGCCGGGCGAGGCGCAGCGTCGCCGGCGTCGTCAGGCGGGGCGCAGCGTCGACGGCGCCGGGAACGGTGCCACGATCTCGCGGCCGACCTCCTCGATCGCGTCCGTGAGCGCCGTCGACAAGACGATCCGGTTCTCGTCGAGGTGGGAGATCCGCACCACGGTGTCGCGGCCGTTCTCGTGGAACAGGAAACGCTCCATGAGGAACCGCAGACCGATCCCCTCGAGTACGTCCTCCGCCCTGTGCCAGTCGTCGACCGGGTCGAGCGGGCGGCCGAGCCGGTCGATCGGCACGAGCAGCGGCTCGGCGGTGGTCATGTCGATCCAGCCGATCAGTTCGCCGTCCTCACGGCGGTGCGGGATCCACGCCTCGGGGACCATCCGGGCCTCCTCTCGTGCCAGCTCCGGTCAATTCCCGTCGGGGTCAGAACTTACGGAAGCTGTGACCGAGCAGCCGCTTACCGCCCTCGGCGAACTTGCCGGCCCGGGCCGCGGTCGGCAACAGAGACAGCGCGTTGAACCGCGAGGTCAGGTGCAGACGCGCGGCCCGCTCGGCGCTCTTCCAGCCCCGGGCCGCGAACGCGTCGGCCTCACCGGCGAAGAAGCGGGCCTCCTCGTCGAAGCGGCGGCCGTCGAGCGCGCGCACCGAGGAGTCGGAGGCGGAATGCCGGCGGTAGAGGAACGCCAGGGTCGGGTCGTAGACCATGTGACCGCCACCGGTGATCACGTCGACCAGCAGCGCCAGGTCCTGCACCACGTCCAGTCCCTCGCGGAACCCGATGCGGCGGATCCACTCGGAACTCCACGCCAGCGACGGGAAATAGGTCCAGTTCCCGTGCATCAGCGAGGTCATGAGCTTCTCGCCGTGGAGGACCGTGCGACCGTCGGCCTTGGGCGAGGTGAACGCCTTGACGGTGTCGGACAGGGGCCGCGCGGGGGCACCGTGCTCGTCGATGACGCTGACGCCGACCTCCATCACGGCGGCGTCGGGAACGGCCGCGAAACCGTCCGCCACCACCTGCAGGTAGTTGGGCAGCATGACGTCGTCGGCGCCCATCACCACGACGATCGGTGCCGTGACCATCTCCAGGCACTTGCGGTAGTTACCGTTGGCGCCGAGGTTGGTCTCGTTCTTCTCGTAGGTCACCCGCTCGTCGCGCGCGGTGATCTCCCCCATGTAGCGGGCAGGCTCCGGGTCCGGGTAGCCGTCGTCCACCACGACCAGACGGAAGTCGGTGTAGGTCTGGGAGAGGACACTGTCCACAGCCTTCTTGAAGTGTCCGACATCCCCGTAGTAGGGGAGCATCACATCGATGGCCATCGGGGAACCGCCGTCCTTCTCTTCACAGGGTTTTCCGTTCGATCGCATAGTATCGACCGGCGATGAGCAGTGACAGTGAGCGACTCCCAGGACCCTCCGGCGCGGCAGGGGGCGGCCCCACAGGCAACCGCGACGTCTGGCTGGTCGTCCCCTGCCTCAACGAGGGCACCGTGATCGAGGACGTCCTCGGCACCGCACGCGAGACGTTCCCCAACATCGTTGCCGTGGACGACGGTTCGACCGACGACTCCGCGGCGGCGATCCACCGGGCGGGCGCACACCTGGTCCGGCACCCGGTCAACCTCGGGCAGGGGGCCGCCATCCAGACCGGTGTCGAGTACGCCCGCGCGCAACCCGGCGCCCGTTACTTCGTCACCTTCGACGCCGACGGGCAGCACCAGGTCAAGGACGTCCTCGCGATGGTCGAGCGGCTGCGCTGTGAGCCCGTGGACATCGTGGTGGGGACCCGCTTCGGCCGCCCACGTCGCGAGGGCGACCAGGTGCCGCTGATCAAGCGGGTCGTCCTCAAGACCGTCGTCATGCTCAGCCCACGCACCCGCAGGCTCGGTCTGACGGACGCCCACAACGGACTGCGGGTGTTCAACCGGCGGGTCGCCGACGACCTCAACCTGCGCATGAACGGCATGAGTCACGCCAGCGAGTTCGTGGAACTGATGGACAGCCGTGGGTGGCGCGTGGCCGAGCAGCCGGTCGACATCCTCTACACCGAGTACTCCATGTCGAAGGGGCAGTCGCTGCTCAACGGGATCAACATCCTCTCCGACGGTTTCGTGGGAAAGAGGTTGCCGCGATGATCAAGGCACTGCTGTTGCTCGCCGGCGCCGCGCTGGTGGCGTTCTTCCTGGCCAACCGGCGCAAGGCGCGGGCCAAGGCCGGGGTCAAGATCGGCTTCGTGCTGTTCGTGGTGTTCATGGTCTACGCCGTGCTGCGCCCGGACGACCTCACCGTGGTGGCCAACGCGCTGGGCGTACAGCGCGGCACAGACCTGGTGCTCTACGCGCTGGTGATGGGCTTCGCCTTTGTCACCGTCTCCACGTACGTGCGCTTCCGCGAACAGGAACTGCGCTACGCCCGGCTGGCCCGGTCCATCGCGCTGCAGAACGCGGTGCGGCCGGAGGACGAGCCCCACGCGACCGCGGTGATGCCCGCCGCGGACGACGACGACCGCCCGCGACGGTGACCGGGCGGCCGACCCCTCGCGCGGAG
>NZ_JAALEB010000062.1:0-12159 GCF_014145165.1 Dietzia sp. Cai40
GCAGACGTGAACCCAAACGCAAATCGCCAGGTCAACGGGAGAAATGCGAGACGGCGCCGGTGTGTACCGGCGCCGTCTGCCCCTACTCCCCGGATCAGTGGATCCGGACCCCGGCCAGGTTCTTCTTGCCGCGCCGGAGGACCAGCCAGGCCCCGTGCAGGAGGTCGCTCGTCGCGGGCGCCCACTCGACATCGTCGACGCGCTGGTTGTTGACGTACGCGCCGCCCTCACCGACGGCACGTCGCGCCGCACCCTTGCTCTCGCACAGACCGGACGCGACCAGCAGATCGACGATCGTCCTCGGCTCGTCGGATCCCAGCTCGACCGCGCCGGCGTCCTCGAGCGCGGCACGGAGGGTCCGCTCGTCGAGCTCGGTCAACTCTCCGCGTCCGAACAGTGCCTGGGACGCCGCCTGCACCGATTCCGTGGCCGCCACCCCGTGCACCATCGTGGTCATCTCCTCGGCCAGGCGCTTCTGCGCCGCCCGCAGGTGCGGCTTCTCCCGGGTGAGTGCGTCCAACTCGTCGATCTCCTCCCGGCCCAGGAACGAGAACCACCGCAGGTAGCGGACCACGTCGGCATCTGAGGTGTTGAGGAAGTACTGGTACCAGGTGTAAGCGCTGGTCAGGGCCGGGTCGAGCCAGAGGCTCCCACCGCCCGTCGACTTGCCGAACTTCTTCCCGTCGGACGAGGTGACCAGGGGAACGGTCATCGCGTGCACCGATTCCCCGTCCATCCGGCGGTTCAGATCGACGCCACCGACGATGTTCCCCCACTGATCGGAGCCGCCGATCTGCAGCGTGCACCCCATGGTGCGACGCAGCTGCACGAAATCGTTGGCCTGCAGGAGCATGTAAGAGAACTCGGTGTACGAGATCCCGTCACCGTCCAGACGACGCTTGACCGTGTCACGCCCGAGCATGGTGTTGAGCGAGAAGTGCTTGCCGACGTCGCGGAGGAACTGGATGGCGGTCAGGTGACCGGTCCACTGCATGTTGTTGACCACCCGCGCGCCCACGGGCCCCTCGGTGAGGTCCACGAAGAGCTCGAGCTGACCGGTGATGCGCTCGGCCCACTCGGCCACGGTGTCCGCGGTGTTCATGGTGCGCTCCCCCACCTCGCGGGGGTCGCCGATCATCCCTGTCGCTCCCCCGGCCAGCACGATCGGTCGGTGCCCGGCCAGCTGGAACCGCCGCAGGGTGAGAAGCGGGATCAGGTGACCTGCGTGCAGGCTCGGACCGGTGGGATCGAAGCCGCAGTACAACGACACGGTGCCCTCGTCGAGATGGGCACGGAGCGCGTCGAGGTCGGTCGACTGCGCGATGAGCCCCCGCCACTGTAGGTCTTCGAGGATGTTGGAAGTCACGCGTGCCATTGTTCCCCATCGACGCGGTGGGCTACCACGGGGCGGGGTGCGTCACCCTCGGCGCGCGAGGACTGCGCCGGTAGGCGGAGACCTCCCGGGCGGCCGCCAGCCAGAACCGCCAGGGGCGTTCCGCCTCACGGGAGACACCCACCCTGGGGCCGGACCGGATCTGCGACTCGGGTACCGGATCGGGACGGAAGGTGACCGACGACGTCGGGTCGAGGACATCCGTTCCCCGGTGGGAGAGATCGATACCCAACACCTTGCCGAGATTCCCCGGCCCGCGGGCCGCGTGTTCCACGGGTATACCGGGCCGGCGGTCGTCCACCACCCGGTGTCCGCCCTCCACCCGGGCGGCGCGCAGCAGTACCCCGCCGCCCTCGCCCGCGGGCCGGCAGGTGATGTTGACGCACCGGTGGATCCCGTGGCTCAGGTAGACGTACAGGTGACCGGCGTCGCCGAACATCACCTCGTTTCGCGGGGTCGGACCCGGCCAGGTGTGCGCGGCGGGATCCGGATGGGCTGAGTCGACCGGTCCGCCGTAGGCCTCCACCTCGACCACCCGGACCGAGACGGAGTCATGGGTCAGGACACCCCCGAGCAGTGCGCGCGCGGCCCCGGCCGGGTCCGCTTCGCGGAGCAGCGTGCGGAACGGGTCCGCCCCGGCGTACCGCCGGGTCACTCCTGTGGAGCTGCGCCCGCGGCGGCGAGCAGGTCCGCGTGCTCGGCGTCATCCACCTGACGTGACTCCTCCACCAGTAGGACCGGGATACCGTCATCGATCCGGTACGCGCGGCGGAGGCGGGGGTTGTAGAGCGTGTCGTCGCCCGCCAGGAGGAGCGGACCCTTGTCCTCGGGGCAGGCGAGGATCTCCAGCAGACGGGCATCGATGACGGACATGGCGCTCACCCTACCCAGTGGGCGAGCTCGTCACGGATCTCTCCCAGCCGCCGCCGTTGTTCGGCCACGGCGGTGCCGGCGGTGCCGCCGCGTGCGCTCCGTGACGCGATCGATCCCGTCACGGTGAGCACGTCGCGGACGTCGGGCGTCAGCGCCGGGTCGACGGTCGCCAACTCGTCGTCGGTCAACTCCTCCAGCCCGACGCCGCGGGACTCGGCCACCCGCACGCACTCCCCGGCCGCCTCGTGGGCGACGCGGAACGGCACGCCCTGACGGACCATCCACTCCGCGATGTCGGTGGCCAACGTGTATCCGGCCGGGGCGAGCGCGGCGAGACGCTCCGGGTGGAACGTCAGGGTCGAGACCATGCCGGCCATCGCCGGGAGGAGCAGGTAGAGCTGGGCGACGGAGTCGAAGACCGGCTCCTTGTCCTCCTGCAGGTCCCGGTTGTAGGCCAACGGCTGGGCCTTGAGGGTGGCGAGCAGCCCGGTCAGGTTGCCGATCAACCGACCCGTCTTGCCGCGCATCAGCTCCGCGACGTCCGGGTTCTTCTTCTGCGGCATGATCGAACTACCGGTCGACCACTCGTCGGCCAGGGTCACGTACCCGAACTCCGGGGTCGACCAGGCGATCACCTCCTCCGCCAGACGGGAGAGATCGACAGCGATCTGCGCGAGGACGTAGGCCGCCTCGGCCGCGAAGTCCCGCGAGCTCGTCGCGTCGATCGAGTTGTCCGCCGCGCGGTCGAAGCCGAGCTCCGCCGCGATCGCGTCCGGGTCCAGTCCGAGGGACGACCCGGCCAGAGCGCCCGAACCGTACGGAGACACCGCGAGACGGCGGTCCAGGTCGCGGATCCGATCGACGTCCCGCAGCAACGGCTGCGCGTGCGCCAGGAGCTGGTGCGAGAGCAGGATCGGCTGGGCTGCCTGGAGGTGCGTCTTGCCCGGCATCACGGTCTCGGGGTGCTCGTCCGCCTGCGCCACGAGCGCGTCGACCACGTCGAGCACACCCCCGGCCACCTCACGCACCGCGTCACGCAACCACATCCGGAACAGCGTGGCGACCTGGTCGTTGCGGGACCGGCCGGCACGGAGGCGCCCACCCACCTCGACACCCACCCGGTCGATCAGACCGCGTTCGAGGGCCCCGTGGACGTCCTCGTCCGTTTCTGCCGGGCCGAACGCGCCGGAATCCACGTCCGCGGCGAGGCGGTCCAGACCGTCCAGCATCGCGTCGAGGTCCGCACCGGAGAGCAACCCCGCGCGGTGCAGGACCCTGGCGTGGGCCTTGGAGGCCCTGATGTCGTACGGGGCCAGCTCCCAGTCGAAGTGCGTGGACTTGCTCAGTGCGGCCATCGCCTCGGCGGGCCCGCCCGCGAAGCGGCCACCCCACAGTGCTCCGGCGTTGGTGCCGTGCCGGTCGTCCTGCCGGTCGGCGTCGCTCACAGCCCGAGGTCCCGCTTGGCGGCGATCTTGGAACTCAGACCGTGGAGGTTCACGAAGCCCTTGGCGTAGCTCTGGTCGAACGAGTCCCCCTCGTCATAGGTCGCGAGGTTGAAGTCGTAGAGCGAGGAGTCGGAACGACGACCGTTGACGACGATGGAACCACCGTGCAGGACCATCCGGATGTCCCCGGAGACGTGCTGCTGGGTGTTGTCGATGAAGGCGTCGAGGGCGTACTTCAGCGGGGAGAACCACAGGCCGTCATAGACCGCGTTCGACCACTGGTCGGAGACCCCGGACTTGTACCGCGCCAGCTCACGCTCGAGGGTGACGTCCTCGAGCGCCTTGTGCGCGGTGATGAGGATCATCGCGCCCGGCGCCTCGTACACCTCGCGGCTCTTGATACCGACGAGCCGGTCCTCGACCATGTCCAGCCGCCCCACGCCCTGGGCCCCGCCCCGGCGGTTGAGTTCCACGATGGCCTCGAGCACGGAGACCTTGCGCCCGTCGATCGCCACCGGGATGCCCTCCGAGAAGGTGACGGTGACCTCGTCGGGAGCGGCGAAGTTGAGGGTCGGGTCCTCGGTGTAGTCGTAGACGTCCTTCGTGGGGGCGTTCCACAGGTCCTCGAGGAAACCGGTCTCCACCGCGCGGCCCCAGACGTTCTGGTCGATCGAGAACGGGGACTTCTTGGTCACGTTGATGGGGATCTCGTTCTGCTCCGCGAACTCGATGGCCTTCTCACGCGTCCAGGCGTAGTCGCGGACCGGGGCGATCACCTCGAGGTCCGGGGCGAGCGCACCGAAGCCCACCTCGAAGCGGACCTGGTCGTTCCCCTTGCCGGTGCAGCCGTGCGCGACGGAGGTACCGCCGTGCATCTTGGCCGCCGTGACCAGGTGCTTGACGATCAGCGGGCGGGAGATCGCCGAGACCAGCGGGTACTCCCGCATGTACATCCCGTTGGCCTTGATCGTGGGGGCGCAGTACTCGTCGGCGAACTCGTCGCGGGCGTCCACGACGATCGACTCGACGGCGCCGCAATCCAGTGCGCGCTGCCGGATGACCTCCATGTCCTCACCGCCCTGACCCAGGTCGATGGCGACGGCGACGACCTCGGCTCCGGTCTCCTTGCCGATCCAGCTGATGGCGACAGAGGTGTCGAGGCCGCCGGAGTAGGCGAGGACTACGCGATCGGACATGGTGTGCTCCTTGATGGTTCGGATCTCTACGGTCTGGGGTCGGGTCGTGGATGTCAGAGTGGGCGGCGGGCGAGGGAGGCGAGCCGGTCCGCGAGCTCGGCGCCTCCGACGGGTTCACGGGCCATCACGAATATGGTGTCATCCCCGGCGATGGTCCCCACCACGTCGTCCAGGTTGGCGCGGTCCAGGGCGCTCGCCAGGAAGTTCGCGGCGCCGGGCGGGGTCCTCAGGACCGCGATGTTGCCACTGTGGTCCGCCGAGACCAGCAGGTCGCCGAGCAGCCTGCCGAGCCTGTCCGTGCCCCCGGGGATCCCCGGGGCCCGGCTGCCGTCCTCCGGGATGATGTAACGGCCCGCGCCTCCGTCGGCGGCCCGGAGCTTGACGGCCCCGAGCTCGTCGAGATCCCGGCTCAGGGTGGCCACCGCGACCGCGATGCCCTCCTCGGCCAGGGCCTCCGCCAGTTCGGTCTGGCTCCGGACGGGTCGGCGCTGGAGGATCTCGGCGATCCGGGCGTGCCTGGCGGTCCTGCTGACCGTCCCCACCGTCATCACGACCGCTCCATGAGCCACACGAGCAGCGCCTTCTGCGCGTGGAGCCGGTTCTCGGCCTCGTCGAACACGCGGCTGCGGGGGCCGTCGATGACCTCGGCCGCGATCTCCTTGCCGCGGTAGGCGGGAAGGCAGTGCAGGACGATCACGTCGTCGGACGCCCTGTCGACGGACTCCTGGCCCAACTGGTAACCGGCCAGGTCGCGGAGCCGGTCGGTCGCCGAGTCCTCCATCCCCATCGACACCCAGGTGTCCGTGATGAGGACGTCCGCCCCGGCCACCGCCGAGTCGACGTCGGTCGTGATCCTCACGGAGCCGCCGGTCCCCGCCGCCACGCGCTCGGCGTCCGACACCACCTGCCCCGTCGGTTGGTATCCCTCCGGCGCGGCGATGGTGATGTGCATTCCCGCGGTCGCGAACCCGAGCAGATACGAGTGCCCCATGTTGTTCGCACCGTCGCCGAGATACACCGCGCGCAGGCCGGCGGTGCGACCGAAGTTCTCGCGGATGGTGAGCAGGTCCGCGAGGATCTGGCACGGGTGGAACTCGTCGGTCAGGGCGTTGACGACGGGCACGTCCGAGTGCGCGGCGAGCTCGGCGAGCCCGTCCTGCGAGTAGGTGCGCCAGACGATCGCCTCGACGTAGCGCGACATCACCCTCGCCGTGTCGGAGAGGGTCTCACCCTTGCCCATCTGGGTGGATCCGGAGTCCACCACGATGGCGTTCCCCCCGAGTTGGGCGATGCCCGCGTCGAACGAGAACCGGGTCCGCGTGGAGGTCTTGTCGAAGATCACGGCGACCGACCGCGGCCCTTCGAGCGGGCGGGCCGAGAACGGGGCGGCCTTGAGCCGCATCGCCAGATCGAGGACCTCGGCCTGCTCCGCGGGACTGAGGTCGTCGTCCCTCAGGAAGTGCCGCACCGACGACGATGCGGCGGTCATGAGGTGGCCTCCTTCGGGGTGGCGGCGTCGAGGATGCCCGGGAGCCCGGCGACGAACCGGGCGACCTGCTCCTCGGTCAGCACGAGCGGCGGGGCGAGTCGGACCACGTCCGCGGTAGTGGCACCGACGAGGTACCCGGCCTCCCGGGCCGCCCCCTCCACGGCCTTGGCGAGCGGGGCGGTGAGCACGACGCCCAGCAGCAGTCCCCTCCCCCGCACGTGGTCGACCAGCGGGTGATCCAGGCACTCGATCTCCGCGGCGATGATCTTCCCGAGTCGGTCGACGTGCGCGATCAGGTCCTCGGACTCGATCGTGTCGAGAACGGCCAGGGCGGCCGCGCACGCGACGGGGTTACCGCCGAACGTGGTCCCGTGCTGGCCCGCGGTGAGCAGCTCGCCGGCCGCACCGACCGCCAGGCAGGCGCCGATCGGCAGCCCGCCGCCCAGGCCCTTGGCCAGGGTGATCACGTCGGGGACCACGCCGGCCCGCCGCGTGGCGAACATCGCCCCGGTACGACCGATCCCGGTCTGGACCTCGTCGACGATCATGAGGATCCCGTGCTCGCTGCACAACGATCGCACGTCGGCAAGGAAGCCCTCGGGGGGTTCGACGACCCCTCCCTCGCCCTGGATCGGCTCGACGATCACGGCGGCCGTGTCCCCGGGAGCCTGTTCGACGAGAGCGGTGAGCGCGGCGGTGTCGCCGTAGGGGAAGAACTCGACCCCTGCGGGCATCGGTTCGAACGGCTCGCGTTTGGCGGGTTGACCCGTCATCGCGAGGGCGCCCATGGTCCTGCCGTGGAAACCGTTCTCCGCCGCGAGGATCCGCGACCGCCCCGTCCGACGGGCGATCTTGAACGCGGCCTCGTTGGCCTCCGCGCCCGAGTTGCAGAAGAAGGCGCGGACGGGCTCGTCCACCGACAGCAGTGACTCGAGGCGCTCGGCCAGCGCCACCACCGTCGGGTGGATGTAGAGGTTGGACACGTGGCCGAGCTCGGCGACCTGGCGACTGACCGCGTCGACGACCGCCGGATGCGCGTGACCGAGTGAGTTGACCGCGATCCCGCTGAGCAGGTCCACGTACTCGCGGCCGTCCGAGGCGGTGACGGTGACGCCCCGGCCCGAGACGAGCTCGAGCGGCGGGGTGCCGTAGTTGCGCATGAGCGCGCTGTCCCACCGTGCGGTGAGGGACATGGTGTCGGTCCCGGTCATCTCGCTCCTCCTGCCGGCGTGCGGATCTCGTGGTCACCCTCGGTGACCATGGTGCCGATGCCGCCCTCGGTGAGAACCTCGAGCAGCACGGAGTGTTCGACGCGCCCGTCGATGACGTGGGCCGCCCGCACCCCGCCCTGCACCGCGCGCAGGCACGCCTCCATCTTGGGGACCATGCCGCTCTCGAGAGACGGCAACACCCGCTCGAGGGGACCGGTCCCGAGGTGCGTGACCAGCGAGGACCGGTCCGGCCAATCGGTGTACAACCCCTCGACGTCGGTGAGGACGACGAGTTTCTCGGCGCCGAGCGCGGTGGCCAGTGCGCCGGCGGCGGAATCGGCGTTGATGTTGTGGACCGTGCCGTCGGCATCCGGGGCGATGGTGGACACGACGGGGATCCGGCCGGCCTCGATGAGGTCCAGGACGGCACGGGGGTCGACCGACTCGACGTCGCCGACCAGTCCTATGTCGGTCGGTTCGCCGTTCACCATCGCCGTCCGTCGGACCGCGGTGAACAGGCCAGCGTCCTCTCCGGAGATCCCGACCGCGTACGGGCCGTGCGCGTTGATGAGCCCCACCAGTTCTCGGCCGACCTGGCCGAACAGCACCATGCGGACGATGTCCATGACCTCGGGGGTGGTCACACGGAATCCCCCGCGGAACTCGCCCTCCATCCCCAGGCGGCCGAGCATCGACGTGATCTGGGGGCCGCCCCCGTGGACCACCACCGGCTTCAGGCCACAGGTCCGGAGGAACACCATGTCGGCCGCGAACGCCGCCTTGAGCTGGCCGTCGATCATCGCGTTGCCGCCGTACTTGACCACGACGATCTTGTGGTGGAACTTCTGCAGCCACGGCAGCGCCTCGGCGAGGACGTGGGCACGGACGAACGGCGTCAACTCGGTCGACCCGTCGTTCATCTCGGTGGTCATGTCAGTCCTCTTTCGGGCTGGTCGGGAACGGTCAGGGTGAGACGGACGCCGGCACCGCCGCGGTGGCGGAACCGGAACTCCACCCCGTCCGCCGTGGGTGCGGGTTCCGGCCACCGGGTGTGATCGGTGTCCGGTCGGAAGACGAGCACCTCGATCGGTCCGACCTCGGAACCCGACCGGGAGCCGACGATCCGGCCGACGTCCTCGGCGACGGAGTGCGTGAAGGTGAAGTCCTCTCCGGGGACTCCGGCGCCCGGGCCGTCGAGCAGGACGACCGCGCGGATCGACGGGACCTCGGCGCTCAGTGTGCTCCACCGCAACTCCGCGGCGTCGGTCCCCTCGCCCTCGACCTCCAACACGGCCGTCGCGCCCGCGGGAGCCACCCAGAACACCGCGTCGTTGCGCACCGGATCGGACCACGATTCGAGACCGTGGGTGCGGCCACCGGACACCGCGCCGGACAGGATGCCCGCACTCACGGGGCGAGGCCGACCGTGCTGAGCCCCGCCGTCTCGGGCAGTCCGAGTGCCAGATTCATGGACTGGATCGCCCCACCGGCGGTGCCCTTGGCGAGGTTGTCGATCGCCGCGGTGAACACCGCGCGCCCCGCCCGCTCGTCCACCTCGATGCCGAGCTGCACCGCGTTGGACCCGAGCACCGAGGCGGTCATCGGCTGCACACCCTCGGGGAGCACGTGGACGAAGGGTTCGTGGTCGAACGCCTCCGCGTACACCCGCCGCAACTCCCCCGCCGTCGCCGTGGTCGGGGCGACCGCGGTGGTGAGGATGCCCCGGGCCATCGGGGCCAGGACCGGTGTGAAGCTCACCGACACCGGCGCCGCGGTGACCGCCCGCAGGTTCTGGGTGATCTCGGGCGCATGGCGGTGGGTCGTGACGCCGTACGCCTTTGCCGAGCCCATGACCTCCGAGGCGAGCATCGGGACCTTGGCGGACTTCCCCGCGCCCGAGGCACCGGTGACCGAGACGATCGTGATCCCCGACGCGTCGACCAGTCCGGCCGCCACCGCCGGGAACAGCGCGATGCTCGCCCCCGTGGGGAAGCACCCGGGCACCGCGATGCGGCGGGTCGAACGCAGCGCCTCACGCGCGCCGGGGAGTTCGGGCAGACCGTACGGCCAGGTGCCGGCGTGCGCGGACCCGTAGTAGGCCTCCCAGTCCGAGGCGTCGGACAGCCGGAAGTCCGCACCCAGGTCGACGACGAGGACGTCCGGTCCCAGCTGCTCGGCGATCTCCGAGGAGTGCCCGTGCGGCAGTCCCAGGACCACGACGTCGTGCCCGGCCAGGGTGTCCGCACTGGTCTCGACCAGGACGCGCTCCGCGAGCGGCAGGAGATGGGGATGGTGCTCGACCAGCGGCTGCCCGGCGTTGGACCCCGCGGCGAGGGTTCCGATCTCCATCTCGCCCGACTCCAGCGCGGGGTGCCCGAGGAGCAGGCGGAGGAACTCCCCTCCCGCGTAACCCGACGCACCTGCGACCGCTACCTTGATTGCCATGCGCACAAGTATGCATCAGCTTGCAATCTTTTGCACACCGACGTGCCGGCCGCGACGATCCCGGGCCGGTCAGGCTCCGAGTTGACGCCGTCCCCCGCCGAAGCGGCTCTGTCCGAGATCCACTGATCCGCCCACGCGACGCCCCTCCTCGATCCCCGAGGAACCCACCCTCCGCCGTGCACCACGGACCGCCGAGGGGAAACGGCGCCGTAGTTCGGAATCCGCGCGCTGGGCGTCCGACCTCAGGACGAGTCCCGCCCCGACCGCGTCCCCGCTCCCGGCGACGGCTCCGCGTTCGGCCGCGGCCAGTCGGCGTCCCACCTCGAAGGCGAAGCCGGTCATGAACGACTTCCGGTGCGTGACCGGCGAGACGCCGGGAGCCGGCCGCTGGTGCGCTGCCGCCGCGAGCATGACCCCCGTGAGCGCGCCGGCGAGCATCCCCACCCGCTCGACGTGCCGACGCACCCCCACGATGTGGACGACCCTCGCGCCGTCACCGCGGGTGGAGGTGACGGCCCGGCAGTGCATCGCGGCGGCCAGCGATGCCACCAGTCCCACCTGGTCCGGCTGGTATCTCCCGGCGACCACGTGATCGAACACGGTCACTTCCGCGGGTCGCGCATCGGGCCCCGATCTCGCCAGAGCCTCGTCGACGCCGTACTTCGCGAGCAACCCGTAGGCCCGTTCGAGGAACACCTCGGCCTCCGGCGTGCCGGCGACGCTCTCGGCCTTGGCGAACAGTTTGCGGACCCGGTCGAGCGCCTTCGCGGCGGAGGACCCGGCGGAGGCGGTGTGCGTGGTGGACATGGTCTACTCCCGGTGGTCTCGGCTGTGTGATGAGCCGAATATTCGCACAGGTGTACGACAGAGGGGCGGGTCCCGGGCGATCAGTGGTGGAGGAACCAGGTGTGGTCGAGCGGCCCGGCCCCCCGGCCCACCTCGAGATCGAGCCCGCCCCGGAGGGCGCCGTCCATCCACGGACGGACCCGCCGGTACGCGGCCTCCCAGTCATCGGCCGCCACCCGGGCAGTGGCCAGGGCGGAGGACAGCGAGCACCCGGTCCCGTGGGTGTGCGGCGTGTCCACGCGGACGAACGGGAGTCGCAGGGTCGTGCGCCACCCGCCCGCCGAGCGGACGAGGACGTCCTCGGCACTGCCGTCCTCGAGATCGCCGGTCGTGGCGAGCACCGAGCACCCGGTCTGCTCGTGGACGAGCTCGGCCTGCTCCACGATCATCTCGATGCTGCCCGCGGTGGATTCCCCGCACAGGACACCGAGTTCCGGGACGTTGGGGGTGACCAGATCGACTAACGGGACCAGGTCGCGGAGCATGCGGGAGGCGTCGTCGCTGGCGAGCCTGCCGCCGGTGGTGGCGACCATCACCGGGTCGAGGACGACGTTCGGGGGTCTCCGGCGACGCAGCCAGTCCCCCACCGCCTCGACGAGGGAGGCCTCGCCGAGCATGCCGATCTTGACGGCGTCGATCCGCACGTCGTCCGCCACCGCGTCGAGTTGGGCGACCACGGTCTCGACGGGTACCGCGTGTACGCCGCTGACCCCGAGGGTGTTCTGGATGGTGACCGCGGTGACGGCCCCCATCGCGTACCCGCCCATCGCGGCGACGGACTTGACGTCCGCGAGCAGGCCCGCGCCGCCGGACGGGTCGGTACCGGCGATGCACAGGACCCTCGGGACCCCGGTCGGCTCAGCCACGGAGCGTCGCCCCGACCGCCGCCTGCGCGGCCTCCACCGCCGCCGTGCGCCACCGGGTCGCCTCGTCCTCGGTGAGCGTCCGGTCGTCCGCCCGGAAACTCAGGGCGTACGCCAGGGACTTGCGACCCTCACCGAGTTGGGTGCCGGTGTAGACGTCGAACAGTCGCACGCTCTCCAGGAGATCCCCGCCGCCCGAGCGCAGGGCCGCCTCGACCGAGGACGCCGGCACGGAGGACTCCACCACGAGCGCGACGTCCTGGTTGACGGCCGGGTAGGCCGAGATCGACGGCGCGGGCAGGACCTCACGGGCCCCGATCGCCGTGAGGTCGAGCTCGACCGCGCAGGACCGGGCGGGGAGGCCGAGCCGTTCGCACGCGGCCGGGTGCAGCTCGCCG
>NZ_JAALEB010000063.1:0-3270 GCF_014145165.1 Dietzia sp. Cai40
GCGCACGGTCCGAGATCCACGATCCCCGGGTCGGCCTGGACATGCTGACGCAGACGCTGCGCGCGGCCGCGCCGGACGGCGTCGACGATCCGGCGATCGCGGTGGTGATCGCGGAGGACGAGCTCGGATCCTTCGACCTGGGCCAGGTCGCGGCCGCGATCGGCGGCCCGCTCGTCACCCCCGACCACCTGGTGGTCGAGGACAGTCGACTGTGGCGCGTCGACGGCGACGAGCGCAGCCCCGTCGACGTGCTCTACGTCCGTATGGACGAGGAGATGCTGCTCTCCTCCGAGGGGGCCGACGGAACCGTTCTGCGGCGCGGTCTGCTCGGCGCGATGGCGGAGGGCGGGGTGGCCGTGGTCAACGCCCCCGGCAACGGCGCGGCGGACGACAAGGCGATCTACGCGCGCGTGCCGGAGATCATCAACTTCTTCCTGGGCGAGAAGCCCCTCATCGGCCAGGTGGACACCTATCTCTGCTCCGACCCCGAGCAGCGTAAGCAGGTCCTCGACCGGCTGGGGGAGCTCGTGGTCAAGCCGATCGACGGGTACGGGGGCTCCGGCATCACCGTCGGCCCCGAGTGCACGCCCCGCGAGCTCGACGAGCGCCGCGACGAGCTGCGGCGGCACGGCGAGCGATTCGTCGCGCAGGAGGTCCAGGCCCTGTCCACCCTGCCGACGTTCGACGGGCACGAACTCCAGCGCCGGCACGTCGACATGCGGGCGTTCGTCATGCTCCGACCCGGGGACTCGGGTGAGATCCTCGCCTCCGCCCCGCCCGTCGCACTGACACGGGTGGCTCCGGCGGGCACGATGGTCGTCAACGCCTCGAGCGGGGGCGGGGGAAAGGACACCTGGATCCACCGTGCATGACACGACCGAGATCACCGAGGAGGCCGAGTCCCTGGACGTCGCCGGCCCACCCGACGACGCCGCCGGGGGGCCGGACGCGATCCGTCACACCACCTCTCCGTGCCTGTCCCCGGACGGGTCGATGCTGGCGTGCGTGGTCACCGAGCGCACCGGATACCCGCGGGCGGTGCAGCGGCCACTGGGCCTGGGGGGCCTCGACGGGGCAGGGCCGGAGCGCGACGTCGTGCTGCCCGTCAACGGCCCGGTCCGTCGAGTCGCCTACTCTCCCAACGGCAAGTGGCTGGCCTGTGAGGTGGCACCCGACGGCGGTGAGCGCGAGCGGATCTGGCTGGTCACGACCGATCCCGCGGACAAGGACGTCTACCCGATCGACACCCACCACGACGCCACCGAGCAGATCGTCTGCTGGGACGGCGACCTGCTGGCCCTGACCGCCTTCGACTCCGAGGGACTGGCCGAGGGCAGGCTGGTGGACCCGGAGACGGGCGAGAGCACGGTGGTCGACAGCCGGATGGGGGGCGCGCTCGTCCACGCCCGTGACGGGGCCGCCCTGTTCCGGGTGGGCGCGCGTGGCCACCGCGAGTTGCTCCGGATCGTCCCGGACGGCCGGTGGTGGCCGCTCCTGCCGGTCGACACCGGGTCCACCACGGATGCCGGAGTGATCCTGGACGCCGGGGGTGAGAACCGGCCCATGAAGATGCTCGTGCGCAGCGACCACTCCGCGGAGCGCATGGGCCTGCTCGCCGTGGAGGCGGACGAGGAGAGCACCGAGTCCTGGCCGGTGGCCTACCGGGAGGACGCGGACCTGGACCGGGTGGAGGTGAGCCTGGACCGTTCGACGGCGGTGCTGCTGTGGAACGTCCGCGGGGGCTTGTCGGAGATCGAGGTGCTCGACCTGAGCGGGGACCGGCCGCGGGTGATCGTCAGACCGCCGCTCCCCGAGGTCGTGGCGTCCTCGCCCACCCTCACCGCCGACGGCCGTCTGCTGGCGCTCACCGTGCAGAGCCTCGACCAGCCGCCGCGCATCGTCATGTACGACGTGGAGCGACGGAGGTGGACGGGAGAGCCGCCGAGGCAACCGGATCCGGCGCCGGTGCTGGTCCACTTCACGGCCCGCGACGGGCTGGAGTTGTCCGGCTGGCTGTACCGCGCAGACCCGGCCGACGAACCGACGCCCACGGTCGTGTACCTCCACGGCGGGCCCGAGGGACAGTCCCGGCCGGGGTACAACGACCTCGCCCGCCGGTACCTCGACATCGGCGTGACCTACTTCGCGCCCAACGTGCGTGGGTCCACGGGGTCCGGACGCTTCTTCAGCCACGCCGACGACCGCTACGGCCGCTTCGCGGGGATCGACGACGTCGAGGACGCGCTGTTGCACCTGGTCGAGGCGGGCATCGCCGACCCCGACCGGGCGGTGGTCTCGGGCCGCTCCTACGGCGGGTACCTCGTCAACGCGACCCTGGTCCGGCACCCCGGGCGGTGGCGAGGGGGCATCGCGGCGTGCGGGATGAGCGATCTCCAGAGTTTCTACCGCACCACCGAGCCGTGGATCGCCGCCGCCGCCTATCCCAAGTACGGGAACCCGCTGCAGGAGCGGGAACTACTCAGGGAGGCGTCGCCGCTACATCTGTATCACCATGTCGACGTCCCCGTGCTCTTCGTCCACGGGGCACACGACACCAATGTGCCGCTCAGCGAGACGGAGCAGGCCGTGGAGGCCTTGCGTCGCCGCGGCGTACCGGTGGACGTGCTGCTCTTCGAGGACGAGGGTCACGAGTTCGTGAAATTGGCCAACAGGCAGCTGCTCGGGGACCGGGTGGTCGACTTCTGTCAGGAGGTGTTCGGTGTTCGGACGCAAGAAGAGTGAACCCGGCGACGCGGACGGGTTCGAGGGACGACTGATCGGGTGGCGGCGCCACATCCACGCCCACCCCGAGTTGTCCTACGAGGAGACCGAGACCACCGACTACATCGAGGGTGAGCTCCGGTCGATGGGGCTCGAGCCGACGCGGTTCCGGATCGGCACCGGCCTGTGGTGCGACGTCCCGGCCGCCGACGGCGCCACCGCGACGGACGTCGTGGCCCTGCGCGCGGACATCGACGCACTGGCCATGGGCGAGGACTCCGGCGAGCCCTTCGCCTCGGAGGTCGACGGGGTCGCCCACACGTGCGGTCACGACGGCCACACCGCGATGCTCCTGGGCGCGGCCGAGATGCTGGTCGCCGACCCGCCGCCGCGCCCCGTGCGCCTGATCTTCCAGCCGGCGGAGGAGACCATGCCGGGTGGCGCCAAGGACTGCGTCGAGGAGGGCGTGGTGGAGGGCGTGGACCGCATCCTCGCGCTGCACTGCGACCCGCACCGCCGCGTCGGCGAGGTGGGCGTGACCGGCGGCGC
>NZ_JAALEB010000064.1:0-27037 GCF_014145165.1 Dietzia sp. Cai40
GGTCGCGGCCACGGGTGCCTCGATCGGGCTCGCCGTCCTGCTGCTGGCGCGCCGCCGCCAGCCGTTGCGCGCGGCCACCGGGCTCCTGGCGGTCCCGCTCCTCACCGTGGGACTGGTCGCGGTCACCACGGTCGACACCACCACCGGGGCGCCGGGGGAGACGGCCGACGTCGCCGTCGTCCAGGGCAACGTCCCCCGCCTCGGGTTGGACTTCAACGCCCAGCGACGCGCGGTCCTCGAGAACCATCTGCGGGTGACCTCGGAGCTCGCCGACGACGTCGAGGCCGGTACGGCGGCCCGGCCCGACCTGGTGTTGTGGCCGGAGAACGCCTCCGACATCTCGCCCCTGGCCGACAGACTGGCCGGCGACCAGATCACCGCCCTGTCCCGACGCCTGGACGCCCCGATCCTCGTGGGCACCGTCCTGCGTGTGGGTGACGGCCCCGAGGCCACCAACTCGTACCTGGTCTGGGACGGCCGATCGTCCGATTCCGCCGCCGGGCCGGTGGTCGACCGTCACGACAAGAAGTACATCCAGCCATTCGGGGAGTGGTTGCCCCTCCGCGCGCCGCTCGAAGCGCTGTTCCCGATCGCCCGGACCGCGGGGCACTTCGTCCCGGGCGACGGCACCGGGCTCATCACCGCGGCCGGGATCGACCTCGGTGTGGCCATCTGCTTCGAGATCGCCTTCGACGCCGCGGCCCGTGAACCGATCGCGCGCGGCGCGCAGATCCTCACCGTGCCCACCAACAACGCGACGTTCGGCAGATCCCCGATGACCTACCAGCAACTCGCGATGTCGCGGGTCCGGGCCGTGGAGCACCACGTCCCCGTCCTCATCGCCGCCACGAGCGGGGTCAGCGCGGTGATCGGCCCCGACGGTGAGGTGCTCCAGGAGACCGGGATCTTCGAGCCCGCGACGCTGGCGGCGCGGGTCGAGTTGGGGACCGCCGGTACGATGGCAACCCGACTGGGCGGCATACCGCAGATGGTGAGCTGTCTCATCGGGCTCGTCGGCCTGGGATGGGCGTTGATCCGCACCCGGCAGCGACCCGCGACCGAGCACGAGGAGACGTAAGTGACCGATCCGATGGCGCCTGAGCCCGCCGCTGCGTCCGCGGGGACCCTGGTGATCATCCCCACGTACGACGAGCGGGACAACCTGCCCGGCGTCGTCGAGCGTCTGCTCGCGTCAGCTCCCGACGTGGCTGTCCTCATCGCGGACGACAACAGCCCCGACGGCACGGGGGAGGTCGCCGACCAGCTCGCCGCCGGGGACACGCGGGGGCGGATCACCGTGCTGCACCGCCCGGGCAAGCAGGGGCTCGGGGCGGCCTACATCGCCGGATTCCGCTGGGGACTGGAGCGCGGCTACACCGTGCTGGTGGAGATGGACGCGGACGGCAGCCACCCGCCCGAGCGCCTGCCCGCGATGCTCGCGGCGGTCGACGACGGCGCGGACCTGGTGATCGGGTCGCGCTACGTGCCCGGCGGCAGCGTGGAGAACTGGCCGTGGCAGCGCCACGTGATCTCCCGCGGCGGCAACGTCTACTCCCGGATCATGCTGGGGGTGGGCATCAAGGACATCACCGCCGGCTTCCGGGCCTATCGCAGTGAGTCACTGACACGCCTCGACCTGGACGCGATCGAGTCGAAGGGCTACTGCTTCCAGATCGACATGACCTGGCGGCTGCTGAACTCCGGGGGCACGGTCGTCGAGGTCCCGATCACCTTCACCGAGCGCACCGTCGGGCAGTCCAAGATGAGCGAGTCGATCTTCCGGGAGGCCGCCGTGAACGTGGCCCGCTGGGGCTGGGAGAAGCGGCGCCGTCAACTGACGTCACTCGTCCGGCGCTGAGCCGGCGCCCTCCGGAGCCGACCTGGCACCCCTGAACGCAGGACGCCCCGGCCCCGTGAGGGGGCCGGGGCGTCCTTGCCGGGTCGTGATGCCCGGCGTCAGGATGCTCAGCGGGCGCCGGCGCGCCGACGCTTCTTGAGGATCTCCATCCGCTCCTTGAGCAGGTCCTCGAGGTCGTCGAGCGAGCGACGCTCGAGGAGCATGTCCCAGTGGGTACGCGGCGGCTTGCCCTTCTTGACCTCGACCGCCGGACCGTCGATGAGCTGGCCCTCCTGGCCGTTCTTGCACATCCAGGTCCCGGGGATCTCGGCGTCATCGGCGAACGGGACCTCGTACACCTCGCCGTTCTCCGTCTGGTACTTGGCCATCCGCCGGGGCGCGAGATCGGTGTCCCGGTCGGTCTCGTAGCTCACCGCACCGAGGCGGCTGCCTCTGAGGACTCGATCTGCCATGCGAACTCCTTCTACCGTGTTCGTCCGTCTGTCCAGCTGCCTGCGACACGACGCTGCCGTGTTCCTGGTGATGTAACGCCAGGTGACCCCCCAAATGTTCCCACGGGATAGGGCAGCAGGCCAGCCGGGGACCGTCTCGGTACCCTGACCTCCGTGGACACCGACGCCCCCGCCGCTCAACCCCCGCCTCGGCGGGGCGAGGCCTCGTGCGCGTGGTGCGGGCGTCCGGTGGACGAGGGCGACACGGGCCGACGACGACGGTACTGCCGCCGGTCGTGCCGTCAGCGCGCCTACGAGCAACGGCAGTCTCTGCGGGTCCGCGAACTGCCGGAGGGGACGGTGGTGCTCTCGGAAGCCGAGTCGACGGACCTCATGGACCGGATGTTCCAGCTCAGGTGCGCGTGCGAGGACCTGCGCACCGCGATCCTCGAGGGAGAGGACGCCACCGAGTTGGCCCGGATGTCCGGTGACCTGGTGGACGCTGCCCGGCGCGCCGAACGACTGAGGTGAACCGCGACTGAGGTATCCCTCCCCGGCGAGGTGTCCGGCACCTACGGTTGACCGCAGACACCCCAGCGAGGAGACGCCCCGTGAGTGAGCACATCGCCGATTCCCATGACGTCATCCGCGTCCGGGGGGCGCGGGAGAACAACCTGAAGTCGATCAACGTCGACCTGCCCAAACGACGGCTCACGGTCTTCACCGGGGTGTCCGGTTCCGGCAAGAGCTCACTGGTCTTCGCCACGATCGCCGCCGAGTCCCAGCGGATGATCAGCGAGACCTACAGCGCGTTCCTCCAGGGCTTCATGCCCACCCTCGCGCGCCCCGACGTGGACCTCCTCGATGGCCTCACCACCGCCATCGTGGTGGATCAGGAGCGCATGGGATCCGACCCACGTTCGACGGTCGGCACGGCCACCGACACCGGAGCCCTGCTGCGCATCCTGTTCAGCAGACTGGCGGAGCCGCACATCGGCGGACCCAAGGCGTATTCGTTCAACGTCGCGTCCGCCAGCGGGGCGGGCATCCTGACGAAGGCGGACGGCACCCGGCAGAAGGCGGAGTTCTCCATCACCGGCGGGATGTGCGCCAGGTGCGAGGGGCGTGGGTCGGTGTCCGACTTCGACGTCGACGCTCTGGTCGACCGGTCCAGGTCCCTCGCCGAGGGGGCCATCACGGTACCCGGGTACTCGATGGACGGGTGGTACGGACGCATCTACGCGGGGTCCGGCTTCTTCGACATGGACAAGCCAGTCCGCGATTTCACCGAACAGGAGATGCACGACCTGCTCCGGAGGGAACCGGTCAAGATCAAGGCCGACGGGATCAACGTGACCTTCGAGGGGCTCATCCCGAAGATCCAGAAGTCGATGCTGGCCAAGGACGTCGAGGCGATGCAGCCGCACATCCGGGCATTCGTGGAGCGAGCCGTGGTGTTCACCACCTGTCCGGAGTGTGACGGCACCCGCCTGAACGAGGGCGCACGATCGTCGCGGATCGGCGCACTGAACATCGCCGATGCCTCCGCCATGCAGATCACCGACCTGGCCGAGTGGCTTCGCGGGCTCTCCGAACCATCGGTCGCCCCGCTGCTCGCCGCGCTGCAGCACACCCTGGACTCCTTCGTGGAGATCGGATTGGGCTACCTCTCCCTGTACCGGCCGGCCGGCACGCTCTCCGGTGGTGAGTCGCAGCGCGTCAAGATGATCAGACACCTGGGGTCGGCGCTGACCGACGTGACCTATGTGTTCGACGAGCCGTCGATCGGTCTGCACCCGCACGACATCCAGCGGATGAACGATCTGCTGTTGCGGCTGCGTGACAAGGGGAACACCGTCCTCGTGGTGGAGCACAAGCCGGAGATCATCGCCATCGCCGATCACGTGGTGGACCTGGGGCCCGGTGCCGGGTCCACCGGTGGCGAGATCTGCTACGAGGGGTCGGTCGCCGGCCTCCGGGGAAGCGACACGGTCACCGGCCGCCACCTCGACGACCGCGCGACGCTCAAGGTCGGGGTCCGCAGGGCGACCGGCCACCTCGAGGTGCGGGGCGCGACCGCCCACAATGTCCGGGACGTCGACGTCGACATCCCGCTGGGCGTGCTGTGCGTGGTGACCGGCGTGGCCGGCTCCGGGAAGAGCTCGCTCATCCACGGGTCGGTCTCCCCACTTCCCGGTGTGGTCGCGATCGACCAGGCCGCGATCCGCGGGTCCCGCCGCAGCAACCCGGCCACCTACACCGGGCTGCTCGAGCCCATCCGGAAGGCCTTCGCCAAGGCCAACGGGGTCAAACCCGCCCTGTTCAGCCCCAACTCCGAGGGCGCGTGCCCCACGTGCAAGGGGGCGGGCGTGATCTACAGCGATCTCGGTCTGATGGCGGGGGTCGCCACGACGTGCGACGACTGCGAGGGCCGGCGCTTCCAGGCCGAGGTCCTGGAGTACCGGTTGGGGGAGCGCAACATCGGTGAGGTCCTGGCGATGTCGGTGGCCACGGCAGAGGAGTTCTTCCGCGAGGGACCGGCGCGGATCCCGGCCGCGCACAAGATCCTGCTCCGGCTCCGCGACGTGGGACTGGGCTACGTCCGGCTGGGACAACCGCTGACCACGCTGTCGGGAGGGGAGCGGCAACGTCTCAAGCTGGCCGCGCAGATGGCGGACAAAGCGGAGGTCTACGTGCTCGACGAACCGACCACAGGACTGCATCTGGCCGACGTCAGGAACCTGCTGGGCATGCTCGACCGGCTGGTGGACGCGGGCAGGTCCGTCGTCGTCATCGAGCACCACCAGGCCGTCATGGCCCACGCGGACTGGATCATCGACCTCGGTCCCGGGGCCGGCCACGGTGGCGGCCGCGTCGTGTTCGAGGGCACGCCCGCCGAGCTCGTGGCAGCCCGGTCCACGCTCACCGGTGAGCACCTCGCGCGGTACGTGGCGGAGGGTGTCGAGCCCGCGATCGGGTGAGGGGTACCGGCGATCACCCCGCCTTACCGAACCGCTTGTGCAGTGCCTGCTTGCTCACTCCGAGGACGACTCCGATCTCCGCCCAGCTCAACCCGTGCAGCCGAGCGTGTCGGACCGCCGCCGACTCCTCCCGGGCGAGCGCCGCCCTCGCCTCCGCGATCGCGGCCAGGCGGGCGACCGGGTTCGGCGTGTCGTCCTCGTGGTCGTCGGCGTCGTCATAGGTCGTGTTCACATTCCTCACCTCGTTCGTCAACCTACGTTGACAGCACCGGGCGCGTCAATCAGGGTTGACGGTCCGGTACGGCGGACTAGGGTCGTGGTCATGCCCACCAACCGATATCCCGAGATCGCGTTCGGTCCCGCCGCCCGTGCACGGCAGGAGTCGACGGGCGTCACCAGGCCGACGGAGACCGGCGAATTCGCCCTGGAGGGCACGGACTGCGCGCTGATCCGGCGCGCCGACCACTTCCTCCTCTCGAGCGTCACCGAGTCCGGGTGGCCGTACGTCCAGCACCGCGGGGGACCCACCGGGTTCGTCCACGTCCTGACGCCCACCTCTCTCGCGTGGCTGGAGTTCCGCGGAAACCGCCAGTACGTCTCCGTGGGCAACATGGACCACGACGGGCGCGTCTGTCTGCTCTTCGTGGACTATCCCACCCGGGCCAGGCTCAAGGTGTTCGGTCACGCCCGGGTCATCGAACCGGACCGGGACCCGGACGTGATCGGGCGCCTGCGGTCGATGGGGGAGAGGACCTACACCGGGCATGTCGAGAGGGCGATCGTCGTGGATCTCGTGGCCGCCGACGCCAACTGCAGCAAGCACATCACGCCGAGGTGGGATCGCGCGTACATCGACGACCTCACCGAGGTGTACCGCCGGCAGATCGACGAACTGCGGGAAGGGTGAGACGTGGGAACCTTCGACATCAAACGCCAGCGCAGGGACCTCTACAACGGCACAGTCGGGAGGTTCGACCTGGTCGAGGTACCACCGATGCGATTCCTCACGGCCGACGGCTCGGGGAACCCCAACACCTCCGCGGACTACGGCAAGGTGCTCGAGGCGCTGTACACGTGCTCCTATGCGGTGCGGGCGGTGGCCAGGGTCGAACTCGGGCGAGTCCACACCGTCGGCCCGCTCGAGGGTCTCTGGTACGCCGACGACCTCGGGGTGTTCACCGCGCGGGACAAGGACGCCTGGGCGTGGACCATGATGATCTGGCAGCCGGACTGGGTCACCGAGGACATGGTGGCCTCCGCCGTGGAGACGGTGACCCGGAGGAAGCCTCACGTCGCGGTGGACCGGGTCCGCCTCGAGGAGTTCGCGGAGGGCCCGGCCGTCCAGACCCTGCACGTCGGACCGTACGACGCGGAGGGTCCGGTCATCGCCCGGATGCACGAGCAGGCCATCACCGGTCGCGGCCTGATCGCCTCGGGGCACCACCACGAGATCTATCTCTCCGACGCGCGCAAGACCGAACCGGCTCGGCTGCGGACGATACTGCGCCAACCCGTGGCGAGCGCCGCGGAGCAGTGATCGGGTGCGGGTAGAAAGAACTCATGACCACCTCCGACGGATTCCCCGATGCCTCTTCCGATGACGCGAGCAGGTTCGTCCGAGCCTCAGGGCTCGTCATCGACGAGGTGACCGCGACGAGCCTCAGGGGCCATGCGGTTCTGGGCGAGGACCACCTCACCGCGTGGGGGACCGTCCACGGAGGTGTCTACGCCAGCATCGTCGAGTCCGCGGGCGGCGCGGGCGCCGGAGCCGCCGTGGCCGACCGGGGCCAGATCGCGGTCGGTGTCCACAACGGCACCGACTTCCTGCGGGCGTCGACGGGCGGGCGGGTCGACGTGAGCGCGGAAGCGTTGTTCCAGGGGCGCGGTCAGCAGCTGTGGGACGTGGTGATCCGCCAGTCCGAGAGCGGCACCGTACTCGCGAGGGGCCAACTCAGGCTGCAGAACGTTCCGCGGCCGGATCCGGCTCGGCACAGCTGACCCCACCCGGGGCCCGGCGGCGCCCCGGACTCACGTCGCGTCGGCACGCTCCAGCGCCGCCACGACACTCCGCGCCAGTCGACGCAGTTCGAGGAGGTCCTCCGCCGGCAGGTCCAGCTTCTCCAACAGGGAGCACTGGATGCGGCCCGCCTCGTCGCGGAGGGCGTGCCCGGCGTCGGTCAGCACGACGGTCACACTCCGGGCGTCCCCGCCCGCCCGGTGACGCGACACCAGTCCGGCGGCCTCCATCCGCGAGATCAGCGGGGAGAGGGTGCCGGAGTCCAGGAGCATCCGGTCGCCCAGCTGTCGGATCGTCAGACCGTCCTCCTCCCACAGGGCGAGCATCACCAGATACTGGGGATAGGTGAGCCCGGCCGAGGCCAGGGCCTCCCGATAGGCCGCTGTCGACGCCCTGGAAGCGACGTAGAGGGCAAAGCAGACCTGCTGGTCGAGGCGGAGATCGGCGTCCATCTCCCCATTGTCCCGCAGAATTCGATTGCGCACAATTGAGTTGTGCGCAATACTTCTGTCATGGAGCACACCCCAGGTACGCGACCGGCCGGACGCACCGGCACCCGGATGACACGACGCCCGGGCCGGGCCGGCGAGGTGATCCGTCACCTGGGACGCTGGACCCTCGGCGCCGCACTGCTGGGCGCCGGCGTGGGACACCTGACCACCATGCGGCAGGAGTTCCAGGCCCAGGTGCCCACCTGGGTGCCCCTGGACCCGGACTTCGTGGTGCTGGCCTCCGGTGTCGTCGAGATAGGACTGGGCGCCGCCCTCATCCTGGCGCCGACGAGATTCCGGCCCGCCGTGGGGTGGGTCACCGCCGGCTTCTTCGTCGCGATCTTCCCCGGCAACATCTCGCAGTACGTCACCGGCACGGCCGCCTTCGGACTGGACACCGACCGCGCCCGCCTCATCCGACTGTTCTTCCAGCCCCTCCTGGTGGCGTGGGCACTGTGGTCCACCGGGGCGTGGAGAGCGTGGCGCGGCCGACGCGGCTGACCACCGGCTCCGACACGCTCAGTGCGGCCCGGGTGAGCCGGGTCGACCGGGCGTCCTCACGGCGGGCCGGGGGAGAAGAACCGCCAGATCTCGCCGGGCGCGTCGTACCGGGCCCCACCGTCGCGGCCCCACCTGCCGGACAGGGTGGGGAAGGAGTGGCCGACCCGGTCCACCATCACCAGCCGCACGGGATCCGGGCCTTCCCAGGTGATCGTCTCGGCGTCGCCCTCACGACTGACCGACGGGGACGACCCGTCGACCGCGACCCCGTTGTGTCGGGCGAACCACTCCGCGCCGTCCACGGCGGACAGCACCTCGCCCCGCGACTGCGCGGCGAGGCCCGATCCCACGCGGACCTCACCACCGTCGATCGGGTTGATCGGGTCCTGACGCCCTTGGACAAACATGATCGGAACCGGCTCGCCATCGACCCCACAGCCCAGGTTCTCCCGGGTCGGGGGATTGGCGGCCACCGCCGCGACCCCGTCGACGAGGTCCGGCGCCTCGAGGGCGAGTCGCATGGCCATGTGTCCGCCGGAGGAGAAGCCCACCGCGTAGACCGGGCCGGTCGTCCCGAGCGACCCGGCGGCCTGCCGGAAGAGCCCCACGTCGTCGAGGTCGTCCTCCTTGGCGGGCCAGTCGCCCTCCCTCCGGCACTCGTTCCAGTTGTTCTCGTGGCCGTCGACGTAGACGATCGCGAAGCCCTCGTCGTCGGCCAGGCGCTCCAGGTCAGGACCTATCCCGTTGCGGATCCCCGAGCCGGTGTCCCCGGTCCCGTGGATGACGAGCAGTACGGGCGCCGAGGGGTCCTCCGCCGCCGGGGGGCGGTAGACGGTCCAGTTCCGGGTGAGGTCGTCCAGCACTGTCGAGTGGCTGGTCAGATCCCGCGACTCATCCGTCGGGATCGACGCGGGCGGGGAGCGATCCCCGGACTGTCCTGCACACGCGCCCATCGCGATCGTGAGCACGAGGCACGCCACGGCCCGGAGGGGTCGGGGGAACGTCGACTCCGTCATGCCCCGAGTCTGGCGCATCTCGCGCTCACCCGCCCAGGCGGACGGCCTCTGAGTACACTCACAATCCATGCACATCGATGAGTATCGTCGCCACGACGCCCTCGGCCTGGCCGACTCGGTCAGGTCGGGAGAGGTGACCGCGGGCGAGTTGCTCGAGGTCGCGTTACAGCAGGCGGACGCCGTCAATCCGCACCTCAACGCCATCGTCCAGCGGATGGACGACCGGGCCCGGGAACGGGTGGCGGGGCCGCTCGACGGCCCCTTCGCCGGCGTTCCCTTCCTCATCAAGGACCTCGGTCAGGACTACCGCGGGGTGCCGACCAGCGGAGGCTCGCGGCCCCTGTCCCGTATCCCGGCGGCCGAGCATTCGACAGTGGTACAGCGCTGGCTCGACTCGGGCCTCGTCATCTTCGGCAAGACCAACACCCCGGAGTTCGGCGCGAAGGGCATCACCGAACCGGACCTCTTCGGTCCCGCCCGCAACCCGTGGGATGCGAGCAGGACGCCCGGAGGTTCCTCGGGAGGGTCAGCCGCGGCGGTTGCGGCCGGTGTCGTCCCCGTGGCGGGGGCCAGCGACGGCGGCGGTTCGATCCGCATCCCGGCCGCCTGCTGCGGGCTGGTCGGACTCAAACCGGGCCGCGGCCTGGTTCCGATGGGGCCGTCGCTCGGGGAGGCGATGCACGGTGCGGCGACGAACGGCGTGATCTCGCGCTCCGTCCGCGACTCCGCGGCGATGCTGGACGTGTTGGCGGGAGGGGAGCCGAGCGGACCCTACGTTCCCGGGGTGCCCACCGAGAGCTTCCTCTCGCAGGTCGGTCAGGATCCGGGACGGCTGCGGATCGGTGTGTGCACCGCATCCTCGATTAACTCCGAGCCCCATCCGGAGGCCTTGGCGTCGGTGGAGGCGGCCGCACGGACGCTGTCCGACCTCGGTCATGACGTGGAGTTGCTCACCGAGCAACCGGTCGACGACCTGGCGTTGGCCCGCGACTTCCTCGCCACCTGGTTCGTGGTCCTGGCGTGGCAGGTCGACGACGCCAAGCGGCGCACGGGGTGCCGGGACGGTGACTTCGAGCTCGACACGCAGATCATGGCGGCCCTCGGACGAGCGCACAGCAGTGTCGAGTACGTCGACACGGTGATGCGTCGACACGAGCACGTGCGGCGGTTGTCGGCCTTCTTCGACGGCTACGACCTCCTGGTCACGCCCACGCTGGCCGACCTGCCGCCGCGTATCGGCGCGCTGGACACCCCTCGACTGGCACACCGTGCGGCGACCGGGCTACTCAAGACCCGGACAGCCGGCCTGCTGCGACGCTCGGGGCTCGTGGAATCGATGATCGACAACAACCTCAACTGGATCCCGTACACCCAGCTGGCCAATCTCACCGGCCGACCGGCGCTCTCGCTGCCCCTGCACCGGACCCCGGAGGGCGTGCCCATGGGGGTGCAGTTCATCTCACAGCTCGGGGGTGAAGCCATGCTCCTGCGCCTCGCCGGTCAGCTCGAGCAGGCGGTGCCGTGGGATCACCGGCGGCCGCCCGTACCCGCCGGCGCGGGGCGACCTCGATAGCTCGGGGAACGTCACCCGGCAACACGGGGAGTGCCCCTGGAAACGTCACTGTGACGTTGTGAGCGCAGCCAGCCAGCCGCCCCGGTGTCGCCCCGAAGAGCCGGCGATTAACCCGTCAGGTCGGGTTCCACCCGTCTGACTGGTTCCGCCCGCCAGAGTCCACGCCCGGCGGTACCGGGTGACACCTCGGGGCCAGGCCGCCCACAGGGCGTCACCCCACGACGGAGTCGGCCGTCGCGAACGACATGGGCGGAGACAGCGTCGATATGGTGGCGACCTCAGCCGATGAGCGGGGCGACCCGGAACAGCCCGACAGAAGCACGCGGCGCCGGGCCCGACAACCGGGCGGCACGATCGACAGCATCGCTGCAGGGCCCACTGCTATCAGCCTTATGGTTAAGTGCCGATAATCTACATTATGTAAAGTCAGAGCCCCGACCTGCTGCGGGAGAATCTCTGCAGCCCATGGGTCAGATGCTCACGGCCTCGTGCTCACGTCACGCCCCCACCGACGCCGACCCGTCTCAGTGAGCTCGTTCGACCGCGATCCGTTCGATCCGCGGCAACGCGAGAGCCAGCACCGGTAGGTATCCCGCCGCCCAGACCGGGGCCCCGAAGCTGACGACACAACCGCCCGGCACTCCGATGACCTCGTGCCGGGTCGCATTCACACCGGCCACCCTCCACGCCCACAGCCGCCGATCCACGAAGTCGGTGATCTCGAACGGCAGGGACAGGCCCGCCACGGTCGTGACCGTCCCCCGCGCACCGGCCGTCAAGCTGGAGTCGCCGTCGACCCGGGCATCCGAGACGGTGGGCCCCATCGCGGCCAACACCGCACATCGGTGATGACCGTCCACACGGTCTCCGGGTCCACGTTCATCCGCAGTTCGGTCGTCCACATCCCGCGCCGAAGCGTCGTGCGGACTCTGATCATCGAACTCAGCCACGTGGCGGATGCGAGGTGTGTCATCGACCGGCCCGGCCCCTCAGCTCGCGGCCCTGTCCGCCAACTTCTCGCGGTGGGCCGCTCCACCCCGGCGACAGCGGACTCCCCTGTTCGCGGACGCGACGGATCATCACCCCATGGAGGTAGAGCACCGCGCTGGCGCAACCGTCGACGGTGGTCACCACAACACCCCAGCGGAACCCGCCGAGTCAGCTGGTCCGGTCCAGGATGAGCCGAACCGCTTCCCGGGGCGCGTCCCACTGCGGGAAGTGGCCGCACCGATCGAACCAGTGCAGTGTCGCGTCGGGGAACGCGCGCGCGGCTCGGTGAGCCTGGGCCGGAAGTGTCACCAGATCGCGGCGACCCCAACCGATGGTGACCCGTCCCGGGACCGAGCCCGCGGGGGCGCCCTGCTGCTTCGGGCCCTTCGTCAGCGCGTCCATCGCCGCGCCCGTCCCAGGCGCGTCGGCCAGTCCCGCCACGTCGGGCAGCACGGTCCGCGCCGGCAGGGCCCAGGGGCGCACGGAGAGCTGCGCCAGCAGCGCGGTCCGACTCACCGGATTACCCAGCAGAACCGGAAGCGCTCCGCGCAGTGCGCTGACCAGGGCGATCGACGGTCGCAGGGTGGCGCTGAAGATCGCCAGCTCACGATCGCTCCAGAATCCACCGGGGTCCAACGCCACGGTGTCACCACCGACGCCGCGCCGGGCCAGCTCGAGCACGATCCGCCCACCCATCGACTGCCCGGCCGTGGAGACCCCGTGCAGACCCGACTCGTCGATGAACCGGGCGACCGCGTCGGTCAACGTCGCTATGGAGACCTCACCGTCGAGCGGTGGGGACTCGCCGAACCCCGGCAGGTCGACCGCGATGATCTCCCGGCTCGCGGCCAGGTCGTCGATGATGGGCTCCCACGATCGCCACCCCGCGCCGAGGCCGTGTACGAGAAGTAGTGGACTGCCCTGACCGCGTCGAACATGATGCAACGTCATCAGTCAAGCCTACGGAGTGCGCGGCGGACAGGTCGCGTGCGACCTGCCACGATCGGGGCCCGGTGCCCGGGTCCGAGGTGGCAGACCGGCGACGACGGATGGGACGATCTAGAGATGCGCACCCCGGACGGCATCGACCGCGATCGTGACGAGGACGGCCGCGCGCGCAACGCGCGTCCCCGCGACGAACTCGGCCGACCTCTGCCACCGGGGAGCCTCGGAGTCGAGCGCATTCCCGACGACCTGGACCTGCCCCCCGACGAATCGTTGGCGTGGGCGCAGGACCTGCTGGACCGCGGCCTCGCCTTCCACGCGCACGAGGTGCTGGAAGGCGCGTGGAAGAGCTCCCCCGCTGACGAGCGGGAGCTCTGGCAGGGCCTCGCCCAGCTGGCAGTGGGCATCACCCACATCCAGCGTGGCAACACCACGGGGGCCCTGGCGCTACTCGAGCGTGCGGCCGACCGTATCGGTGGCCGGGACGGCCCGGCACCCCACGGGATCGATGCCGCCGGATTGGTCACCCACGCCAGCGACCTCATCACCGAACTCCGCCGAGGCACAGTCCCCGCTCCCCCTCGACTGAGACCGCATCTGAAGCACCGGCCACGTCCGCGCTAGGGCCTCGTCACCGTTCGGGACGGCCTTTCAGCCGCGCGCGGCCCGCTGGTGATCCGCGGAATACGCGGCGAGGACCTCTCGGACTCCGGCGTCCCCCTCCCGGCCGGTGAATTGGCTGAGTGGCACCGCGAGGCGGTCCAGCGACGCCGACAACGTACTTGCCCCGACACGCGCCTCCACGGTGTCGACCTCCGCGACGGCATCACACAGCTCCAGCGCGTAATGCACCTGGCGGGACAACGCCTGGTAGGGATTGGCCTCCTGGAAATAGTAGGTCTCCGAATGCTGTGTCAGATCCACGGTCACGACGTTGATCTCCGTGGCGAGGCCCTCCGTCACCCGCGAGATGGTGTCCGGGGAGAGGTCTCGAACCGCCGCGGCGAAGTCGGCTTCCGCCAATCCGTGGAGCCGCAGGGCCAGTGCGCTACGACGCGAGAGCGGCGGATAGATCTGCATGAACCAGGTGAGGGACGCGGTCAGCAGCGCGAACCCCGTCAGCGCCTCCACCGGGGCCAGAACGCGGATGAGAGGTTCCGTGGCCACCACGTCCCCGAACCCCAGGGTGGCCAGGGTCACGAGGGACACGTAGAGCGCCTCGGCGGCGACCGGGTATCGACCGGGGTCGATTCCGGAGGAGTAGTCGAATCCGTCCGGGACGTGCGGGAGTTAGACCAGCGCCCACCCCACTGCCTGCAGCAACACCCAGACCAGAACAGTGACCACCATCCCCGCGGGGCCCACGATCGAGCCCAGACGGTGCCCGAACCGCCGGGAGACCGCCCACAGTGCGGAGAACACCACCTTGCTGAGTGCCGCCTCGCTGCGTGGGTGCATCAGCGCGCGAAACACGTCCATCAGGCCGAGAGCGATGATCCCGGCGCCGACCACGGTGTGAACGGGCGGCGGCGGGCCGCAGTCATGGGTGGCACAGGGTGGCCCCACCCGGCGGACGTCGAGGGTCGTCCTCACGCCCCTCGGCACCGCGCGCCGTGCCCGGATGCTATCCCTTCGCCTGGCGGGCAGCGTCTCGGGTGCGTGGGCGGCCCGAGCCGACGGGCCGGACGCCACCGGGTGTGGCCGTGCGCGGGATCCGCGCCACACGCTTCCGTCTCCACGGGTCCGGGCCCCGGGGATGCGCGTAGCGTCAGGGGCACGCACCCGTCAAGGCTGGGAGATCGACCCATGACCACTGTCAACGACACCGCCGATCGCATACTCGCCCGAGCTGCCGACGCCCCGCACGGCCGACACGCCGAGATCATCGTCCACGAAGGACCTCTCCGCCAGTCGCTGTTGGCCCTGACGGCGGGCACCGAACTCGAGGAGCACAACTCTCCCCCGGCAGCGAGCCTCTACCTGCTCCGGGGGGCGGTGCGGGTGACCGGCGAGACCACGGTCGACATCGGCGCCGGCGAACTCCACGCCCTCACCCACCACCGGCACGCCGTCACGGCCCTGGAGGACTCGGTCTTCCTCCTCACCACCGTCACCGGCATCGAGGGAACGGGCAGCCACACCGATCCGCCCTCTGCCTGAGCCGATCCCGACCGCGGTGTCCCGGAGACGGTGTCCCGACGCGGGAGCTCTGTCGCCGAACCCCCGGCGCCGAACCCCTGACGCCGTACCCCTGGCGCAGTGCCGGCGAGTGACGGACACTGACGAGATGCGCACGCGCCACGTCAGCACGGTGATCCACCGCTCCCCGGCGGACGTCTACGACCTCGCCTCCGACCACACGAAGCTCGCCACCTGGGCGTCTGGGCTGGCCACCGCGCAGGCCTCCGTGGACGGCGACACCCTGGTCGTCGACTCCCCCATGGGGAGGGTGAGCGTCCGATTCGTCCCCAGGAACGACTTCGGGGTCCTGGACCACGAGGTCACCCCGCCCGACGGCGCGATGGTCCACAATCCGCTCCGGGTCCTGCCCCATCCGGACGGCGCGGAGGTGGTCATGACCGTCCGTCAGCTCTCCGACGACGACGACGACGACGAGTTCGAGCAGGACGCCGCCACCGTGGCAGCCGACCTGGATCGACTCAAGGGCCTCCTCGAGGGGGAACGTATTCCGGTCCCCCCGTCTTCTGCGCGTCCCGCCGCACAGGCGGATATCCGCGTGGCGGGTCCGGCGGACGCGACCTCACTCGGGCGCCTGCTCCACGACTTCAACACCGAGTTCGACTGCGCCACCCCGAGCGCGGCAGAGGCGGCGACACGGTTCGAGCGACTCCTCGAGCGCGAGGACGTCCTCGCCGTCGTCGCCGGACTCCCCCGGGGCCGCGAGGCCGGGACCGATGTCGGCTTCGCCTTTCTCACCCTTCGCCCGACCCCGTACTGGGACGGTCCCCTGGCCCAGCTCGAGGACCTCTACGTTCGTCCGGACCTCAGGGCCGCCGGCATCGGAACCGGGGTCCTGCACCGGTCGGTGTCCGAGGCCCGACGGCGCGGCTGCGAGGAGATACTCATCAACGTGGACTCGGACGATCTCGGCGCCCGGCGGTTCTACGAACGTCACGGCTTCTCCGACCACGACCCGGACACCGGCTCCGGGATGCGGTGCTACCTGCGACAGCTCTGACCCCTGAGGGTTCACGCCGCGTCAGCCGACGGTTCCGGACTCCTCGGGAAGGATGTGGCGCAGGATGTCCGAGATCGTGATCACGCCGACGAACCGGTCGTGATCCATGACCGCGGCGAGTTGCTCGCTCCGCTCCCGCGACACCGCGAGCGCCTCGTACACCGGCGTCCGGGTGTCGAGCAGCATCACCGGTCTGGCCAGGTCCCGCGCCGGGTGGCCCTCCTGCTCCATCAGCGTGTCGCGCACATGAACCACCTCCGGGGTGGAATCCCCATCGAGGAGGAGGATGCGCATGTGTCCCGTCCGAGCCGCGGCCTCCTGAACCTGCGCCACGGTGGCATCCGCGGCCACCGCGGTGGGTGCCCTGTCGGTGTCGACCAGTGACCCCACCGTCAACTGATCGAGGCCGAGCGCTCCGGTCAGCGGGGAACTGAATGTCTCGTCCAACGCCCCGACCGAAGCCGAGTGTTCGACCAGTTGCCGGATCGTGGCGGCATCCTGGCCTCCCACCGCGGCCCGCTCGACCGGGGTGACGCCACTGGCGGAGACCAGACGGTTGGCGACCTCGTTCACCCACCGCAGTAGCGGCCGGAACACCCAGATGAAGCCCCGGGAGGGAAGCCCGATGAACTTGGCGGAGAACTCCGGATGCGCGATGGCCCACGACTTGGGGGCCATCTCCCCCACCACCAGGTGGAGGAACGTCACGAACAGCAGTGACAGCGCGAACGCGGCGCCCCCGGCCACCTGTACCGGCGCGCCCAAGGAGGCGAGGACAGGCCCGAGCCAGGCGTCGACGGCCGGCTTGGTGACCGCGCCCAGCGCGAAGGTGCAGGCGGTGATCCCCAACTGGGCACCCGCGAGCATGACGGTCAGCTCGTTGATCCCCCGCAGGGCGGCCCGCGCCGAGGCGCTCCTCTCCGCGTCCTTTTCGAGCCGGTGCTGACGAGCCCCGAGAAGCGCGAACTCGATCACCACGAAGAAGGCGCTCAGGACGATCAACGCCACGGTGATCGCGGCGACGACGAGCGGATTGTCCATCACCGCTCCTCCCCCCGTCCCGGCTCGAGCCCGTGTCCCGTCGCGGGGTGTCCGTCGTCCCCGGGACGCCCCGGGTGCTCCTCCTGGGAGTCCACCAACCGGACCAGCAGTTCGCCGGGGACCAGCCGGGTCACCTCGAGGACCTCGATCTCCAGGGCGAACTGAAGCGGTGTCTCGGCGATCAGTTCCCGGGGCTCGATCGGCAGTTCGACCCGCACGGTCTGACCCACTTCCGGGAGTTCGCCGTGCGCGGAGATGGTCAACCCCGCCATGGTCTCGTAATCTCCGTGCGGAAGCTCATGACCGAGCGATCTCTCGGCCTCGTCGACGTGGACGTCACCGTCCATCCGCCAGATCCCCTCGTCCACGACCGCGATGACCGACTCGGGTTCCGTGTCGTGTTCGTCGGTCAGCTCCCCCACCAACTCCTCGGCCAGATCCTCGATCGTCAACACGCCCGCGAAGCCCCCGTACTCGTCGACCACCGCCGCGAGCTGCGTCTTCGACCGGGTCAGCGTCGACAGCGCATGGGGCAGGGACATCAACGAGGGCAGGACCACCGGTGGGCGCATGATCTCCGAGACCGGGGTGTCGGCCTTCGCTCCCACGCGGAGCAGGTCGGCCAACTGAACGACCCCCAGCGGCTCCAGAGTCTCCGAGACCACCGGATACCTCGTGTGTCCCGAGGCCATCAACGTCCGGACCTCTCCGACGGTGTCATCCGGGCCCACCACGCTGGTCTGGGGACGCGGGATCATCGCGTGCTCGACGGTGCGATCCGGGAAGTCCAGGATCCGGTCGATGAGGACCGACAGGTTCTCGGGCAGATCGCCGCTCTCCCGGGCGTCCGCCACGATTCGCTCGAGATCCTCGGCGGTCGCCGTGGAGTCCAGATCGTGGACCGGTGTGACCCCGACCACCCTGAGCAGCAGGTTCGCCGCCCGGTCGAACACCACGATGAGCCAGCCGAACACGGTCAGGTAGAGGGTGGTGGACCGCGCCAGACCGCGGGCCAGGGGCTCCGGGCTCGCGATCGCCAGGTTCTTGGGATACAACTCGCCGAAGATCATCTGCACCACGGTCGCGGCCACCAACGCCAGGACGGTGCCCACCGTGACGCTCACCGCCGCGGGGACTCCGACCCCGCCCAGGAGGGTCCCCAGCGATTCGCCGACCAGCGGTTCGGCCACGTACCCGACCAGCAGGCCGGTGACCGTGATGCCCAACTGGGCACCCGACAGCATGAAGGACGTCCGTTGCGTGACCCTCAGTGCCCGCTGGGCGGCGACGTCTCCCGCCTCGGACAGTGCCTTGAGCCTGTTCCTGTCCACGGACATGTAGGCGAATTCCTGTGCCACGAAGTAGCCGTTCGCGGCGATGATGGCCAGGATCGCGAGGATCCCCAGCAACAACATCAGAAGGGTCAGGACCACGGGGCCACCTCCCCCTCGGGAGACGCCGTGTCGGCACTCGAGCGCCGTGGACCTGAGAAGAACGAGGAGGGCGACTAGGCCCCGGGTCGTCGTCCGACCCGGTCCTTTCAGAGGGGGTACCCATCAGGGCCTCTCACACACTCCGTTTCGTGTGTCGATGTGGATGACTCCCCGAGTATGACGCAATCCGCCCCCCGGGACCACGACTCCCCGGCCGCGGTCACCGTCCCGGGGTGACGGGGCGGACGGTGAGGGTCTGCGCGAGGGTACCGATCGGGCCCGACTCGTCGTGCAGGGTGCTCGAGGTGAGCCCGAGCCCGCCCGGACCGAAGCTCACCCGGGTGTCGAACCCGACCCACTCCCCTCGTGGCTCGCGGAAGAGGTGGGCGGTGAGGTCGATGTTGGGGAACTGCACGTCCTCGGGAGCCGCGCGGACCGCCATTCCGTTGGCGATGTCGAACAGTGCTGCCGACCGGGCCAGCCCGCCCACCGACTCGCCTGCGACCAGCGGGACGTCGGTGCGCACCCAGTAGCGAGCCCTCCCCGGCCCGACCGAGTCCCGGCGGACCTCCGCGGACGCCAGGTACCCGCCCTGCCAGACCGAGGTGGGGTCCCACTGCGGCATGTCGGTCGGTCCCGGGATCGGGTCGAGGCCGACGGCCTCGAGCTCCGTGGTGTCTCTCGGTTGCTGCAGCCACGCGCGCAGGCGGACTCCCACGCGATCCGCGAGTCCGTACGTGGCCTCCACGAGCTCGATGGTGCGCCCCGGTCTGACCACCTGCACGTCCACCGCGACCGGGTCCATGGGCACGGTGCCGAGGATCTCGTAGGTCAGGCGCGAGATCACCATGGGATCGTCCCGCCGACGTCGTAGATCACCCTCCACCTCGTGCACGAGCAACCCGAACGACGGGCCGATGTGCTGCACCGCCGGATCCCAGGCCCCGGTGGTGTGTGAGGTCGGGTCGAACCATCGGTCACCGAGTCGCTCGAAGTACGCCACGCATGCCCCCCATCGAGTGAACTGTCACTAACTGACTACCACGTGATGAGGGGACCGACCGTGAATCGGCACCCACCGTCACCCGCGTGCGGTTGACTCTGATCCGGAAGCACGAGCCCGACCCTGCGCCCAGGAGTGACAGATGACCGCCGAGCAGTACGACACCTTCGACACCCCTGTCGACGACAGGTACCTCGACGACTATCAGGAAGGACGCACGTACCGCTTCGGTGAGGAGTCGGTGGACGCCGAGGAGATCATGGAGTTCGCCCGCAGGTATGACCCGCAGAGCATCCACACTGATCCCGAGGCGGCCGCTCACGGCCCGTTCGGAGGACTGATCGCGAGCGGCTGGCAGACCGCGGCGCTCATGATGCGCCTGTTCGCCGACAACTACCTCACCGCTGTCGCGAGCCTGGCGTCCCCCGGGATCGACGAGCTCCGCTGGGTCCGGCCGCTGCGACCCGGCGACCGTCTCACCCTGATCTGCGAGACGACCGGTGTCCGCCCCTCCAGGAGCAAGCCTGACCGCGGGGTGCTCACCACGGATGTGACGCTGGTCAACCAGGACGACGAACCGGTCCTCACCGCCACGGCGCTCAATATGGTCGCCCGCCGCTGAGCCGTCTCAGAGCCTGGGCGTGAGGTGGAAGAGAGGCAGGTGCCTGGTCGTGCGGGTGGCGTAGATCTCGTAGTTCGGCCACACCTTCACGGCGGCGTCCCAGGCCGACGCCCGCTCGTCCTCGGCCACCTCCCGCACGTCCACGGTGAGCCTGGCGCCGTAGACCGACACGTCGACCTCGCCCTCCCCCGCCGCGCGGAGGTTGTGCACCCACGCAGGAGCCTTCTCGCCCCCCCAGTTGGAGCCGACGACCACCAGGCCGTTGCGCCACGATGCGAACAGCAGCGGGGTGTCGCGCGGCTCACCGGACTTCCTGCCCGGGACGTGCAACGTGAGCGTGGGCAGCCCCGCCACCCGGAGCAGCGGGACGCGGCCACCGGAGATCCTGTTCATCCACTTGTCGACCGTCACCACGAGGTGGGAGTTCTCCCGCGTCGCGTCCTGACGTCCGAACCAGATCGCGATCGGGGTGAGAAAGTTGCTCATGAACGAACCCTAGGACGTGGGCGGACCGTCGAGGTGGGTCAGGGTGCTTTTCGCCGTGGCGACCACCTGGACGGACTCGAGCCACCCCCTGCGCAGCCCGGCCTCGAGCGCCGCGAGATGGAACGCCCACATGCGCCGGTACACGGCGTCGAACCCCAGTGCCGCCGCGTCCCGCCCCCGGAGGGCGAACGTCTCGGACCACAACCTCACCGTCTCGGCGTGGTGCGACGTCGCCTCGATCCGCCCCAGCAGACGCAGCCGCGGAGAGCGGTCGACGGCCGAGACCAGTTCCGACCAGGGCACCACGGGGCCCGCCTCGGAGACGTACCTCGAGCCCCACGCGGCGAGTTCGACGACCGCCGGTCGGGGGCGCTCCGGGGACACCACCGCGGCGATCGCGAGCCTGCCGCCGTCAACCAGCAGCCTCTCAGCCGCGTCCAGGACCTCCGCGTATCCGGCGACACCCGCCGTGACCCCGGGATCGACCGCGACCACCGCGTCGACCTTCCCCCGCGCGTCCGCCGGCCCGCCCAGGAAGAGCGTGATCTCGTCGTCGAGCCCCGCCGCCGCGAATCTCGACCCGAGGGCCGCCAGGCGCTCGGTCGACGAGGTCATCGTCCGTACGTGTGCCCCGCGCTCGGCGGCCCGCATCGGCAACTCACCCCACCCGGGAGTGGCGACGAGGGCCCGGGTGCCGGCCCCGACGCCGGCAAGGGTGAGCAGCGTGTCGGCCGACCGCCGTTGGGCGTCCCCCAGGTCGTTGCGCCGGGGGGGCGACGCCGGGACCTCGAGGTGGACCACGTCGGTCCCGTCCTCCATCCGTGCACGGGTGCGTGCACCGGAGGCGAACACGGCGCCCGCCGTCGACATCGTCTCGTCGGTGTAGAGGGAGGTGAGCGCACCGGGAACGGAATCCTCGAGCTCCACCACCACCGGTCCCCCGCGCCGTCGCCCACCACCGGGGCTCCCGCGACCGTCGCGCCCATAGGCTCGTTCACCCGGGTGGGCGCAGTCGGAGTTCCCCGCGATCCACGGGCCGAGGGTTCCTATGGCCGCGCCGAGGTCGGTTGTCGTCCACTCACCGGCCATGTAGGACTCTCCCAGGCCGAGCACCCCGGCGGACGCGAGGCGCGCCCAGAAGCGCTCGGGCTCCCGCAGGACCACTCGAACAGGGGCGTCGTACTCGCCCGCCGCCGTCGAATCCGGGTAGTCGATCCTCAGACCGAGGTCCCTGGTCGACCTCCTCAGGGCCTGGGCGACCTCCCCCGCGGCCTGTCCGCCCATCCCGTCCGGCTCCGCGAGCGCGGGCCAACGATCGAGGTCGACGGTCTGCGGTTCGAGTCTGACCACCGGGTCCCTCCTCAGGGGTGTCGTCAGTGGGACGGTACCGCCGCACGTCGCCCGGGCGGGTCAGGCGCGACGGGGGGAGCGTTCACCGCGGCGAGCCCACTACGTGTGCACCGGCTACCGCATACCACTACCCTGGGGACTCGTTCCCGCGCGTGACCCGCCCGGGGACCCGATCGGCGAGCCCCGCGCTCACCACGACAGTCTCACCTTCACCAGGAGCCGCCATGACCGAGCCCGCACACGACCAGGTCACCGCCACCGCACCGGCCGGACGCCGGCACCGAGTCGTCATCATCGGGTCCGGCTTCGGCGGGCTCTTCGCGGCCCAGCAACTGAAGAAGGCGGATGTGGACGTGACCCTGGTCGCCAAGACCGGGCACCACCTCTTCCAGCCGCTTCTCTACCAGGTCGCGACCGGCATCCTCTCTGTGGGCGAGATCGCCCCGCCCACCCGGCTCATCCTGCGCGACCAGAAGAACGTCACCTGCATCCTCGGTGACGTCAACAAGATCGACGTGGCCGCCAAGACGGTCTACGCCTCGGCCGGTCACATCAAGTTCGACCGCGAGTACGACAGCCTCATCGTGGCCGCCGGCGCCAATCAGTCGTACTTCGGCAACGACCACTTCGAACGCTGGGCCCCCGGCATGAAGACCGTCGACGACGCCCTCGAACTGCGCAGCCGGATCCTCGGCTGCTTCGAGCAGGCGGAGGTCACCGAGGACGACGAGGAGCGCCGCCGCCTCCTCACGTTCATCATCGTGGGCGCGGGACCGACCGGTGTCGAGATGGCCGGGCAGGTCGCGGAGCTGGCCCAGCACACCCTGAAGAACACCTTCCGCCGTATCGATCCCGCCTCCGCCCGGGTGATCCTCCTGGACGCGGCCCCCGCCGTCCTCCCGCCGTTCGGCAACAAACTGGGCAACGCGGCTCGGGCCCGGCTCGAGAAGATGGGCGTCGAGATCCAGCTCAACGCCATGGTCACCGATGTGGACCAGCGCGGGATCGAGGTGAAGGACCCGGACGGTTCGGTCCGCCGGATCGACGCCACCTGCAAGATCTGGTCCGCGGGCGTCCAGGCCAGCACGCTCGGCAAGATGCTCGCCGACCAGACGGAGGCCGAGATCGATCGCGCGGGACGGGTCCTGGTGCAGAAGGATCTCTCGCTGCCCGGGCACCCCGAGATCTTCGTCGTCGGCGACATGATGAGTCTCGACAAGCTCCCCGGCGTCGCACAGGTCGCCATCCAGGGCGGCAAGTACGCCGCGAAGCAGATCATGGCCGAGGTCGAGAAGGGCAGGTCCCCCGCCGAGCGACCGCCGTTCAAGTACTTCGACAAGGGCTCCATGGCCACCGTGTCGCGTTACAGCGCGGTGGTGAAGGTGGGCAGGCTGGAGATCTCCGGATTCATCGCCTGGGTGATGTGGCTCGTGGTGCACCTCGCGTACCTCATCGGGTTCAAGAACCGCCTGACCACCATGTTCTCCTGGGGAATGCACATGGGCGGTGACCACCGCTCCCAGCTGACCTCCACGCAACAGTGGGTCTACGGTCGACAGGCCATCGAGCGCGTGGCGGCCCATGAGAAGGCCCGCTCGGCGGAGGAGGCCCGCGACCGGGCCGTCGAGACCACGTCGATCGGCGACTGAGGCGCGACGACTCAGCCGGTTCGGCGAGTCGATCGGTTCCGGGACGAGCGCCCGGCGGGACATCCCGCCGGGCGCTCTCGCAGTTCTGCCCCGGTTGTCGCCGCGCGCCCCGGGCCGGACAGGGCTTCTCGCCCGGCGACCGGGCCTACTGGAGGTTCGCCAGCCGGACCTGACCCACGGCAGCGAGTCGCCCCTCGTCATCGGTGATCTCGACACGCCACAGCTGCTGGCTGCGTCCCCGGTGCACGGGGGTACCGGTCGCCGTGAGCGTGCCCTCGGTGACGGCCCGCAGGAAGTCGGTCGAGTTGTTGACCCCGACCACCTTGCCCTCACCACCGAGCCACACCGCGCCCGCCACACTCGCGACCTCCTCGGCGATGGCACAGTAGACGCCGCCGTGGACGATCCCGTAGGGCTGGTGCAGGTGCGGCGCGATGTCGACCGAGACCACGACCCTGTCGGGAGTGATATCCCGGTAGTCGATGCCGATCCCGCCGCCGAAACCGGTTCCGGACCGTCCCCGGATCAACTGGATGAACTCGTTCTCGACCGCGTCGGACATCGGACCTCTTCTCCCGGCCCGGGCTGTCCGGGCGATTCGGGTACCGACGCTACCGCGCCTCCGCGTCCGCGCAGCCGAGCCGTGCGGGGTCACGCGCGTCAGGTCAGGTCAGCCGGGCCCAGCGGGCCGGGCCGGGCCAGGCGGGATCAGCGGACCGAGCCGGGTCAGGCGGGATCAGCGGACCGAGCGCCAACCCCTGTCGCGCACCGGGATCGGTCCCGATCCGGGCGTTCGCGGAAGGGCGCTGCGCCGCCGTACCGCCAGACCGGAGTCGTGGAGCGCCTGCAGCACCAGCTGTCCGCGGCGGTATCCGGTCTCCGCACTCGTGTCGGCGAAGGTCGGGACGATCGTCGCGGCACCCAGCACGCACTCCCCGACCACCGACCACAGGGTGTCGACGCTGCAGTTACTCACGCGGGAGAGATCGTCGAACACCGGACTCAGGGTCATGCGTGACCGGCAGGCGAGCCACTGCGCGAGGGCCTGCTCGCACGGCAGGACAACGGTCCCCGGCGATCCCGCGGACGGATCATCACAGAGCAGTCGCAAGGTGGTGTCCCGGACGCCCGCCCAGTCGAGCCCTCCCTCGATGTCGGTGCGGACCGCGAGGTTCTCCGCACCCGTGTCCCACACCCGGCCGATGGTGACGAAGCTCGCGACCGCCCGGCCGATCACCCCGTGGGCGAACGCGTCGGCGACGAGGTACGTCGAGAACCGGATGTCCCCGGACTCCGCGAAGTAGTTGCGGAACATCGTCTCGACACGTCCGCCGTCCACCGCACGCTCCAGCGGAACCCACCGGCGGCGGGACTGGGTACCGAGATCCGCGATCGAGTAGAACTTCGGGTATCCCGGTCTGAACCCGGCGAGTATCTCGACCGTGTCGTCGAACACCGTGCGCGTACCCACGATCTGTGTGGGCAGCATGGAGCTGGTCATGTCTGCTGCTTCCCCCTCGCTGATCACTTCTCACTCGGGCCGCCTGCACACCGGCGCCACACCGCGGCGCGTTTCCCCCCGTTCCGCGGGTGCACCGGTGTCCCGGCCCGGTAATAAGTGATACAACACACCACCTCGTACAACCAAGGGTTTCGGACCGGTTCCGGCAATCGTTGCACTCAGTGCACCACTGACCTGTCAGCAAACACTCAGGTTCGCGGATGCCCGCCGGACGGCCCGTCTCCCCCATCGATGCAGGTCCACTGCCCGGGAACCCGTGGACTACTCTGAGACACATGAGTACTGAGCGCGAGGACGCGCAGCCGACCTCAGACACCAACGGGACCGCCGACATCGGAGTCACCGGACTCGCCGTGATGGGCTCGAACATCGCACGGAACTTCGCCCGCCACGGGTACACGGTCGCCGTACACAACCGCTCCGCCGGCAAGACCGACGCTCTCCTGGACGAGCACGGCCGGGACGGGGACTTCGTCCGCACCGAGACCATCGAGGAGTTCGCCGCCGCACTCCGGTCGCCGCGACGTGCGCTCGTCATGGTTCAGGCCGGGGCACCCACCGACGCGGTGATCGACGCCCTCGCCGAGGCGTTCGACGAGGGCGACATCATCATCGACGGGGGCAATTCCCTCTACACCGACACCATCCGCCGGGAGAAGGCGATGGCCGACCGCGGGATCCGGTTCATCGGCGCCGGGATCTCCGGCGGCGAGGAGGGCGCCCTCGAGGGCCCGTCCATCATGCCGGGTGGCCCGGCCTCCAGCTACGAGGTCGTCGGGCCCATGCTCGAGGACATCTCCGCCAAGGTCGACGGGACCGCGTGCTGCACCCACATCGGCGAGGACGGTTCCGGTCACTTCGTGAAGATGGTGCACAACGGGATCGAGTACTCGGACATGCAGCTCATCGGCGAGGCGTACCACCTCCTGCGCGGTGTGGCGGGGATCGAGCCTGCGGCCATGGCCGAGGTGTTCCGCGAGTGGAACACCGGCGAACTCGACTCCTACCTGATCGAGATCACCGCGGAGGTGCTCGCCCAGGTGGACGCCGAGACCGGGTATCCCCTGGTCGACGTGATCGTCGACCGCGCGGGCCAGAAGGGCACCGGCCGCTGGACGGTCAAGTCCGCACTGGATCTGGGAGTCCCGGTGACCGGTATCGCCGAGGCCGTCTTCGCCCGCGCCCTGTCCAGTTCGGTACCGCAGCGCGAGGCGGGCCGCGCGCTGCCCTCCGGCGCGGTGTCGACCCCGAGCGGCACCGGCCCAGAGTTCATCGAGGACGTCCGGCGCGCGCTCTACGCGTCGAAGGTCATCGCCTACGCTCAGGGATTCGACCAGATCACCGCTGCCACCGCCGAGTACGGGTGGGATGTGGCGAGGGGTGACCTGGCCACGATCTGGCGTGGGGGATGCATCATCCGCGCCACCTTCCTCGACCGCATCCGCGAGGCCTACGCGGAGAACGCCGATCTCCCCACTCTCCTGGCCGCCCCCTACTTCGCCGAGGCGCTCGCCGACTGCGTCGACAGCTGGCGGCGCGTCGTCACCACGGCGGTGACCGCGGGTATCCCGGCGCCCGGGTTCTCCGCGGCCCTGGCCTACTACGACGGGCTCCGGACCGAACGACTGCCCGCCGCGCTCATCCAGGGACAGCGCGACTTCTTCGGCGCCCACACGTACCTGCGGACCGACCGCGAGGGCAGCTTCCACACTCAGTGGAGCGGCGACCGTACGGAGGTGCGGGCCTGACCGGGCCGGCTCGGACCGATCTGGGCCGTCTACTCGCCGGGCTCGGCGTCGCGGTCCCGGTCAGACACGCCGTCTCCACCGTCGTCGACGGCCCGGCGAGCGCGATCCAGATCGCCGCGCTCGACGACGCCGTCGCGGGCCGCGACCTCCTCGCGGTCGCGCCGACCGGCTCCGGCAAGAC
>NZ_JAALEB010000065.1:0-14755 GCF_014145165.1 Dietzia sp. Cai40
GGACCCCACGCCGGCGGGCGGCGGCGCCGAAGGCCATCCCGGTCATGTACGCCTCGCCCCGACCACCGCGCGGCTCCCACGCCGCCGCCGCCACGTCGTCGACGTTCAGCCCGGGCCACAGCTCCGCCATCCGGTCCGGGGCGATGATCTCGGTCTCGATTCCCAGGCTCTGCTGCATGGCCACGTTCGCCCGGAGCGGGATCACGTTCTCCTCGCCCACGATCACGGCGTAGCCGCACTGACGGAAGGCCATGTCGTCGCCCAACAGCTCGGTCGCGTTCTCGAACACCGGGATGCTGTGCCAGCTCAGGGCCGCCATGGTGGGCGAACCGTAGTGGCAGCGGACGATGCCGCTGGACTTGCCGGTCATCCCGGAACACAGGGTGTCCTTCTCCACCACCAGTACGTCGGTCTCGCCGCGCTCGGTCAGGTTCCAGGCGATCGACAGCCCCTCGAGGCCGCCTCCGATGACGAGGAATTTCACTGTGTCGGTCCGCTGAGCTGTGTCGGTCGGGTGCGCTGTGCCGGTCATGGGGATCACTCTCTCGTGGTGCGTGGTGGTCAGGACGCGTCGGTCGCGGAGGTGTCATCGCAGGTGAGCAGGTCGGCCAGAACGTCGGCCAGGGCCTCGGCGCCCCGCTCGGCGTCGGCGTCCTCCACGTGCTCCTCCGGGGAATGCGACACCCCGGAGGGGTTGCGGACGAACAGCATGGCGGTGGGGACGTGCGCGGCCAGCACACCTGCGTCGTGGCCGGCCCCCGTGGCCAGGACGGGGACGCCGGGCAGATCGTCGAGCAGTCGGTCGCGGAACACCGGGTCGAAGGACACCGAACCGCTGAGCGACTCCTGCACGATCGTGCTCTCGCACCCCTCGTGCGCGGCGGCCATCGAGGCCGCCTCCGTGATCTCGTGGACGATCCGCGCGGTCACGGCGTCGTCGGGGTGCCGCACGTCCAGCCAGAGGTCGACCCTGGAGGCGATGACGTTGGTGCCGCCGGGGGTGGGCACGATCCGACCGACGGTGGCCCTGGCACCCCGGTACACGCGGGAGATCCGGCGGACGTCGAGGACGGTGCGGGAGGCCGGGATCATCGGGTCGCGGCGGTCCGCCAACAGCGTGGTGCCGGCGTGGTTGCCCTGGCCGGTGAAGGTCACCCGCCAGCGCCCGTGGCCGATGATCGACGAGGCCACCGCCACCGGGTTGCCCAGGTCGATCAGACCTCGGCCCTGTTCCACGTGGAGTTCCACGAATCGGCCGATCCGCCGCAGCGCCTCCTCGTCACGCCCCAGGCGCGCCGGATCCAGCCCGTTGGCCACGCACAGCTCGGCGTAGGTGGTGCCGTCGTCGTCGGTCAGTCCCGCGGCCGTGGCCGGGTCCATCGCCCCGGTGAGCAGCAGCGATCCCAGGCACGCCCGGCCGAACCTCGACCCCTCCTCCTCGGGGAAGACGGTCAGCGCCAGGGCCCGCCGCGGCCGCAGACCCCGGGCCCGGAGACGGTCGACCGCCACCAACGCCGAGGCCACGCCGAGAGGGCCGTCGAAGGCCCCTCCCCCGGGCACGGAGTCCAGGTGACTGCCGGTGACGACCGCGCCCTCCAGTGGATGGCCGGCCGGATTCCACCAGGCCCAGATGATCCCGTTGCGATCGGTCTCGGTGTCCAGGCCGCGCGCGGCCGCCTCGGCCAGGAACCACTCGCGCAGCTCCACCTCGGCCGCGGAGTAGACGGGGCGGCTGTATCCGCCCCTCGTCGGGTCGGTCCCGACGCCCGCGATCGCGGACATCAGCGAGGTGACGGTGGTGGTGACCGATGTGGTCATGACGGGCTCCTCGGGGTGCGGGAGGGTGGGGACGGTACGGGGGCGCCACGGCCGCGGTGGGGCGTGGGGAACGGGGCGCGGTGTGCTGTGCGCTGTGACGAGAAGCGCCGTGAACGGGGCGCCGGAGGAGGTGGTGTCGTGAGTGGTGGTGCCGCGGCTCCGCGGAACCGGGCGGGTCAGCCGTCGACGCCGTCCGGGTAGGCGGTCACCGAGAGGAACCGGATGGGTAGCTCGAGCATCGCCACCGGGCCGTGGACGCCCTCGCCGTCGAGGAGCAACGAGTCGCCCGGGCGGAGTCGGTACTCGGACTCGGCATGGTGGTAGATCATGTCGCCGGAGAGCATGTAGAGCAGCTCGGTGCCCGGGTGCTGGAAGCGGGGATGCGCCTCCGACTCGGCGGTCAGGGTCACCAGCACCGGCTCGATGCGCTTGTTGGACCCCCGCAGCGCACCGAGCAACTCGTAGTCGTGGCCCGCCGACGTGCCGCGGCCGACGATCGTGGCGCCCTGCCCGTCGGGGGTGAACACCGCGTCACGCCGGGTGTCCGCGCCGCGGAGCAACGAGGTCACCGGGACGTCGAGGCCGGTGGCGAGTTTGGCGAGCATGTTCAGCGAGCACGAGGTCTGCGCGTTCTCGATCTTGGAGAGCATCGCCTTGGAGATGCCGATCCGCTGGGACATCTCCGCGACCCCCAGGCCCTCGGCCAGGCGCAGCCTGCGGACGTGGAAACCGATGATGCGCTCGAGATCGTTGCCGGTGGGCACGTCCTCCGGGAGCTCACGCGGCGTCGCCTGGTGGACGACCCTCCGCGCGTCATCCCGGCCGACTCCCATGCCCTCGACGGTAGTCATCGTCTCGTCGCGGTGGAAGTGGGCACCCGTCGCCGGCGCGGGCCCGGTCGCGGTCCGGTCGTCCGACACGACGGTCACCTACAGTTCCCGTCCCGCGCGGCCGGGGATCCAGTCGGTCCCGGCCAACGGCACCCGCGCCATCGCGGCGGCCTCCATCGTCAACGCCACCAGGTCGTCGGGCTCCAGGTGGGTCAGGTGGGACTTTCCGCAGGCCCGGGCGATGGTCTGCGCCTCCATCGTGAGCACGTGCAGGTAGTTGGCGAGTCGCCGACCGGCGGCCTCCGGGTCCAGCCGACGTGCCAGTTCGGGGTCCTGGGTGGAGATCCCGGCCGGGTCGCGGCCGTCCTGGAAGTCGTCGTAGAACCCCGCCGCCGAGCCGAGTGCGCGGTACTCCTGCTCGTACCGGGGGTCGTTGTCCCCGAGCGCGATCAGTGCCGCCGTCCCGATCGCCACCGCGTCCGCGCCCAGGGCCATGGCCTTGGCCACGTCCGCGCCCGAGCGGATCCCCCCGGAGACGATCAGCTGCACCTTCCGGTGCAGGTCCATCTCCTGGAGGGCCTGCACGGCCTGCGGGATCGCGGCGAGGGTGGGGATGCCCACGTGCTCGATGAACACGTCCTGGGTGGCCGCGGTTCCGCCCTGCATGCCGTCCACGACCACCACGTCCGCACCGGCCTTCACCGCGAGCTTGACGTCGTAGTAGGTGCGGGTGGCGCCGACCTTGACGTACACCGGCTTCTCCCAGCCGGTGATCTCGCGCAGCTCGAGGATCTTGATGGCGAGGTCGTCGGGGCCCGTCCAGTCCGGGTGTCGGCAGGCCGAACGCTGGTCGATCCCCTTGGGCAGGGTCCGCATCTGCGCCACCCGGTCGGAGATCTTCTGCCCCAGGAGCATGCCGCCGCCACCGGGCTTGGCGCCCTGTCCCAGGACCACCTCGATGGCGTCGGCCTTGCGCAGGTCGACGGGGTTCATCCCGTAGCGCGAGGGCAGGTACTGGTAGACGAGCCTCGAGCTCTGGCCGCGCTCCTCCGCGGTCATCCCGCCGTCGCCGGTGGTCGTGGAGGTGCCCGCCGCGCTGGCCCCGCGACCGAGGGCCTCCTTGGCCTGCGCCGACAGGGCCCCGAAGCTCATCCCGGCGATGGTCACGGGGATGTCCAGGTGGAGGGGCCTCGAGGCGTGCCGGGTGCCCAGGGTGATGTCGGTGCCGCAGCGTTCGCGGTATCCCTCGAGCGGGTACCGGGACATCGAGGCGCCCAGGAACAGCAGGTCGTCGAAGTGCGGCACCGTGCGCTTGGCGCCCCAGCCGCGGATGTCGTAGATCCCGGTCGCGGCGGCGCGCTGGATCTCGTGGATCACCGGACGGGGGAACGTGGCGGACTCGCGCAGGGTCGGGTCGACGGTTCCTGTCGGGATCTGCGGGGGGGATGCCTGGTCGGTTCGGGTGTGTCCGTCGAAGGGCATGTCTGGCTCCTGTCGGGGAGGGTGGCGGGGCGGTCAGTAGGCGGAGGCGTTGTCCACGTCGAAGCTGTAGAGGGTGCGGGCGGAGCCGTAACGCCGGAACTCCGCGGTCGAGATCCCGGTGACGCCCGCCCGGTCGAGCAGCTCCCCGAGCTCGGTGTGGTGCTCGGACCGCATCTCCTTCTCGACGCAGTCGGCGCCGAGGGACTCGACCCGGCCCCGCACGTAGATGTGGACCTCGTAGAGGGAGTCGCCGAGGGCGTCACCGGCGTCGCCCAGGACGACCAGGCGCCCGGCCTGCCCCATGAAGCAGCTCATGTGGCCGATCGAACCGCCGACGACGATGTCCACCCCCTTCATCGAGATCCCGCACCGGGCGCCGGCGTCCCCCTCGATCACCAGCAGCCCGCCGTGGGCCGTCGCCCCGGCGGACTGGGAGGCCGACCCGGTGACCCGCACCGTCCCCGACATCATGTTCTCGGCCACCCCGACCCCCACGTTCCCGTTGACCGTCACGAGGGCGCCGTCGTTCATTCCCGCGGTGTAGTACCCGGTGGGGCCGTCGATCACGACCTCGTCCGGCTTCTCCAGGCCGACCGCGAGCGCGTGCGCCCCCCTGGGACCGGTGAGCAGGTATCTGCCGGTGCCGTCGGAGTCCTGGAGGATCCGGTTGGTCTCGCGCAACCCGGTCTTCCGGACGTCGATCACGTGCGGGGCGGTGGTCGGCGCGTCGCCGAGGGGTCCGAGCTCCTGCGGTGCGAAGGCCTGTTCCGGCGTGACGGTCATCGTTCTTCCTTCCTGGTGGGGTGCTGCGGTGCTGCGGTGGTGCCGGGGGTTCAGCGGCGCCAGTGGTACACGCGGCCCGGCTCGGGCTCGTAGAGGTGCGCCTGGTCGATGCCCGGCAGGTGCGCCATCGCCCGGTACTCCGAGGCCATGGCCACGTAGCGGTCGGTCTCGGCGATCACTGCGGGCTTGCAGGCGATCGGGTCTCGCACCACCGCGAACTCCTCGGCCGTGGACACCAGGAGGGTGTAGAAGCCGTCGAGGACGCCGGCCATCTCTGCCAGTGCCTGGTCGATCTCCGCACCGCGGGCGATCTGCTCCGCCACGAAGCGAGCGGCCACCTCGGTGTCGTTGAGGGTGTCGCAGTGGATGTCGCGGCGGGCCAGTTCGCGGCGCACCGAGGCGTGGTTGGAGAAGGACCCGTTGTGGACGATGCACTGGTCCGGACCCACGGAGAAGGGGTGCGAACCGGCCGGGGTGACGGCGGACTCGGTGGCCATGCGGGTGTGCCCGACGCCCTGCCATCCCGAGGCCCCCGGTAGGCCGAAACCCTCGGCCAGGTTCAGCGGCAGGCCGACGCCCTTGAGGACGGCGAGCTCGCTGCCCAGGCCGACCAGGACCACCTCCGGGACCGCGCTTCGAACGGCGGAGGCCAGGGTCTCGGGGTCGGTCCCGGCGGACAGGAGCACGGTGGCACCCAGCTCGCGTCCCGACACCTCGCAGCCCAGGTGGGTGCCGACACGCGAGGCCAGCGCCGGCGCGTCGACGCCGTCCGCCAGCACGGTGACGGTGGCCGATCCCGCCGGGGTCCAGTCGGGGTTGCCGTAGACGGCGACTCCGGCCGAGTCCGAACCGCGGTCGGTCATCTCACCGAGCATGGTGGTGAGCAGGTCGCCGAGCCGGGGTTCGAGCTCCGGGTCGCGCAGGTGGAGTCCGACGATGCCGCACATGGGGTTCTCCTGGTGAGGTCGAGGTGAGGGTGTGGAGGGAGTGGAGGCGGGCGGCCGTCAGGGCCGCCGCCGCGCGTCACAGCGCGGTGAGGTACTCGTCGATCTCCCACTGGGTGACGGTGTTGTGCCAGGAGATGAACTCCTCGCGCTTGAGGTCGGCGTAGTACGCGGCCACCCCGTCGCCACCGATGTCCAGTGCGGCGCGGACGACCTCGTCCCGGCCCATCTCCTCCACGGCGTGCAGCAGGGTCGGCGGCAGGGTGTGGGTGGCCTCGCCGACCGTGGCCGGCACGCCGGGGTCGAGTTCCCGCCGCACGCCGTCGAGGCCGGCGGCCAGTTGCACCGCCACGGCCAGGTAGGGGTTGGCCGAGCCGTCGCCTCCCCGGAGCTCGACGCGATTGCCGTCGGGGACGCGCAGGTAGTGCGTGCGGTCGTTACCGCCGTAGGTCGCGTCGGTGGGCGACCACGTGGCCCCCGACGCGGTCGTGCGCGCCCCAATACGTTTGTAGGAGTTGATGGTGGGGCACAGCACCGCGTGCATGCCGGCGGCGTGGGTGAGGACGCCCGCGATGAACGAGTACGCGGTGGGCGAGAGCCCCAGTCCGTACCGGTCGTCGCCGACCGCGGGGAACACCGGGTGTCCGTCGCGCCAGAGGGACATGTGCAGGTGCATCCCCGATCCGGTGCGGTCGGAGAACGGCTTGGGCATGAAGGTGGCGATCATGTCCCGCTGTTCGGCCAGCATGGAGATGATGTAGCGCAGCGTCATGACCCTGTCGGCGGTGACCATCGCCTCGTCGTAGGCGAAGTTCTGCTCGAACTGCCCGTTGCCGTCCTCGTGGTCGTTGGCGTAGTTGGCCCAGCCGAGCACGTTCATCGCGTCCGAGACCCCGGCGAGGTGCTCGAACATCCGCGTCACGCCCCGGGCGTCGTAGCACGGGTGGGACTCGTCGTCCTTGGGATCGGCGGTGCACAGCGACCCGTCGGCGTTCTTGCGGACCAGGAAATACTCGACCTCCGCCCCGACCTTGAGCTCGAGACCGTCGGTCGCGGCGTCCGCGAGCATCCGTCCCAGGATGACGCGCGGCGCGAAGCGCCACGGCTCCCCGCTCACCCAGGGGTCGCAGTGCACCAGGGCCAGTCCGGGTTTGATGAAGTCGAGGGTGGTGAAGGAGCGGGGGTCGGGGACGACGAGGAGGTCGGGGTCCCTGGGCTGTTGGCCGATCGCGTCGGCGGCGTACCCGGCGAAGCCCAGCTCCCCGGCCTCCAGTTGGTCGACCGCGGAGGCCGGGACGAGCTTGGCGCACGGCTTGCCCCGGAGGTTGGTGAACACGGCCAGGACGAATCGCGTCCCGGTGTCCGCGACCATCCGGGCGAGGGTGCCGGGCGCGCTCTCGGCCTCCCGGGCGGCGTCGAGCGTCGGGAACGACGACCGCCTGCTCTCGCCGTTCGCACGGTCGGCGACCCCGACGGAGGGGTCTGCGGTGACTGTCATGACGTCTCCTGATCCGAGGGTTTCTGCGTGGTGGTCATAATGTACTGCTGTTAAACCTGCGGCTGGTTACCGCGATGTAACGGGATTCGGCAGGCGAAAAGCCGCGTCTAACTGCGTACTTCGCTGCGTTCTCGACTCAGGGCGCGGTTCGCCCCCGCGGCGGTAACCGAATGGAAACGATCGCGGTACCTGCCAGTAAGCAACACCGGATCACACTGTGAAACGCACGGTCCCCACGTCGCCCCGCCCGGGAGTGGCCTCACAGAGAAGAGAGAAACATGGACGTAGCCATAGCGGCGGCCGACACCGCCTGGGTGCTCGCGGCCATGGTCGCGGTGGCCTTCATGGTCCCCGGCCTGGCCCTGTTCTACGGCGGCATGGTCAGCATCCGCAGCACGCTCAACATGATGATGATGACGATCGGCGCGGTCGCCGTGATGGCCGTGCTGTGGGTCCTCTTCGGCTACTCGCTGACCTTCGGCGACTCGGTCGGGGGCGCCGGTGTGCTGGGCGATCCGCTCGAGTACCTGGGCCTGAGGGGCATCATGGCCGAGCCCGAGACGCCAGGCCTGCCGCCCGCCCTGTTCGCCGGGTTCCTCCTGCTCTTCGCGGGGATCACCGTCGCCCTCGTGGCCGGCGGGGTGGCGGACCGTATGCGCTTCTCCACCTGGCTGGTCTTCGCCATCGTGTGGCCGGTACTGGTGTTCTTCCCCGTGGCCCACTGGGTGTTCGCCTTCGACTCCGACGACGGGTCGGTCACGGGTGGGTGGATCGCCAACAACCTGGGGGCCATCGACCTCGCGGGCGGCACCGCCATCCACATCAACGCCGGTGTCGCGACGCTCGCGCTGGTGCTCGTGCTCGGTCGACGAACCGGCTTCCCCACGATCAGCAGACCGCACAGCGTTCCCCTGACGTTCCTCGGCGCCGGCATGCTGTTCGCCGGCTGGATCGGCTTCAACGCCGGCTCCGCCGTCGCCGCGGGCAACACGGCTGCGGTGGCCGCGCTCAACACCGTGGTCGCCGGACTGTGTGGCGCGCTGGCCTGGATGATCACCGAGCAGGTCCGCGCCAAGCACCCCACGACTCTGGGAGTGGCCTCCGGGCTCGTGGCCGGTCTGGTGGGCATCACCCCGGCCGCCGCCGCGGTCAGCCCGCTCGGTGCCATCGCGATCGGCCTGATCTGCGGCGTGGTCTGCCACTACGCGGTGGGCCTGAAGTACCGCCTCGGCTACGACGACTCGCTCGACGTGGCCGGGCTACACATGGTCGCGGGCATCATCGGCACGCTGCTCATCGGTGTGATCGCCGATCCCGCCTCCCCCGTCGGCGAGGCCGGACTGCTGTTCGGCGGCGGGTTCGGGCAGCTCGGGGCCCAGGCCCTGGCCACGGCGGCGGTGCTGGCCTACTCCTTCACCGTCACGCTGCTCATCGCCTTCGTCCTGGACAAGACGATGGGCCTGCGGGTCACCGAGGAGGACGAGCGGGAGGGCCTGGACAAGGCCTACCACCGCGAGATGGCCTACTTCCAGGACGCCCTCGAGGGCGATGGGCTCGGCACCGACGCCGTGGTCGTCACAGGGAAAGAGGAGCCGGAGGCGGCCACCGCGGCCCCGCCCACCTCCTCGACCTAGTCAACCTGATCGACCGTTCCACCCGAACAGTGACGAGGAGGCGGTCCCGCGTGGGACCGCCTCCTCGTCGTCGTACCGGGTTATCCGGCCGGTTCTAGCGGCCCACCCCGACCGGCTGCTCCTTGAGCGCGCCCAGGATGTCGTCGACACGGTCCTTGGCGTCGCCGAACAGCATCTGCGTGTTGTCGCGGAAGAACAACGGGTTCTGCACGCCGGCGTATCCGGCGGCCATGGACCGCTTGAACACGACCACATCGGCGGCCTCCCACACGTGGAGCACGGGCATGCCGGCGATCGGGCTGCCCGGGTCCTCGGCGGCGTCCGGGTTGACGGTGTCGTTGGCGCCGATCACCAGGACCACGTCGGTGTCGGCGAAGTCGTCGTTGATCTCGTCGAGCTCGAACACGATGTCGTACGGCACCTTGGCCTCGGCGAGCAGCACGTTCATGTGCCCGGGCAGACGACCGGCGACGGGGTGCACGGCGAAGCGGACGTCGACGCCCCGCTCGCGCAGGGTGCGGGTGAGATCTGCGACGGGGTACTGCGCCTGCGCCACGGCCATGCCGTAGCCCGGGGCGATGATCACCTTCGAGGCGCCCGCCAGCAGCTCGGCGGCGCCGGCGACGTCGATCTCGCTGTGCTCCCCGTGGTCCTTGCCCTCGCCCGAGGCGGCCTCGATGCCGAAGCCCCCCAGGATGACGGAGAAGAACGACCGGTTCATGGCCTTGCACATGATGTAGGACAGGTAGGCGCCCGACGAGCCGACCAGTGCGCCGGTGACGATGAGCAGGTCGTTGCCGAGCAGGAAGCCCGTCGCGGCGGCGGCCCACCCGGAGTACGAGTTGAGCATCGAGACCACGACCGGCATGTCGCCGCCGCCGATGCTTGCCACGAGGTGCCAGCCCAGGGCCAGCGCCAGCACCGTGACCAGCGCGAGCATCCACAGTGCCGGGCTGATGACGAACGCCGCGGTGAGCGCGATGAACGCCACCAGGATCCCGGCGTTGATGAGGTTCTTGCCCGGCAGCACCAGCGGCGCGGACTTCATCTTCCCCGAGAGCTTGAGGTAGGCCACGATCGAGCCGGTGAAGGTGATGGCGCCGATGAACACGCCGATGAACACCTCCGCGTGGTGGATGTCCAGCAGCGAGCCGGTGAGCTCACCGTGCAGTTCGGGCTCGAGGTAACCGTTCCAGCCCACCAGCACCGCGGCCAGGCCCACGAAGGAGTGGAGCAGGGCGATCAGCTCGGGCATCTCGGTCATCTGCACCCGGCGGGCGCGCAGCAGCCCGAGGGTCGCGCCGATCAGCACCGCCACCACCATGAGGACGATCCCGATGGTGGCGGGCTGGTGGTCGATCACCAGCGCGACGGTGGCCAGGAGCGCCAGCGCCATGCCGGCGATGCCGAAGCTCAGGCCCCGACGGGCGGTCTCGTGCTTGGACAGGCCGGCCAGGGACATGATGAACAGCAGCGCGGCGACGAGGTAGGCCGCGTTGGCGGCGGTCACGAGTGACATCTACTCAGGCTCCCTTCGAGAACATGCCGAGCATGCGGCGCGTCACGGCGAAGCCGCCGAAGACGTTGATGGACGCGACGAGGATCGCGATGGTGGCCAGGACCAGGCCGGCGGTGTTGTCGATCCCGATCTGCAGGAGCGCGCCCACGACGATCACACCGGAGATCGCGTTGGTCACCGACATGAGCGGTGTGTGCAGCGCGTGGTGGACGTTGCCGATCACGTAGTAGCCGATCACGATCGCCAGGACGAACACGGTGATGTGGCGCGGGATGTCACCCGGCGCGACGGCCGTGAGCAGGAGTAGCACCGCCATGCCCACGGCGATCAGTCCGAGCCTGGCGCCGGGAGACATCTTCTTCTTCTCCGCGCGCGGCTCGAGCGGAGCGGCAGCCGCCGCCGCGGGGGCGGCGCTGACCTGAACCGGCGGGGGCGGCCACATGACCTCGCCGCCCTTGGCCACGGTCACCCCGCGTTGGACGACGTCGTCCAGATCCAGCGCCCACCGACCGTCCTTCTCCGGGGTGACGAGCTTGGTGAGGTTGACCAGGTTGGTGCCGTACAACTGCGATGCCTGTGCGGGCAGGCGCCCGGCGAGATCGGTGTACCCGATGATCGTCACGCCGTTCTCGGTCACCACGACCTCGTCGGCGACGCTGCCCTCGACGTTGCCGCCCTGGGCGGCGGCCATGTCCACGATGACCGAGCCGCGCTTCATCGACGCCACATCCGCGGCGGTGAGCAGGCGCGGGGCCGCCCGGCCCGGGATCAGCGCGGTGGTGATGACAATGTCCACGTCGGCCGCCTGGGCCGAGTACAGGGCCGCGGCGGCGCGGTCGTAGGCCTCGCTGGTGGCCTTGGCGTAGCCGTCCGTGGAGACGACCTTCTCCTCGTCCGGGACCTCGACGGGCAGGTATTCGCCGCCGATCGACCCCACCTGGTCGGCCACCTCGGGCCGCGGATCGGTGGCGCGGACGATCGCCCCGAGGCTGCTGGCCGCACCGATCGCCGCCAGACCGGCGACCCCAGCCCCGGCCACCAGCACCTTGGCCGGCGGGACCTTGCCCGCCGCGGTGACCTGTCCGGTGAAGAACCGGCCGAAGTGGTGGGCGGCCTCGATCACGGCGCGGTAGCCGGCGATGTTGGCCATGGAGCTGAGCACGTCCATCGACTGGGCCCGGGAGATCCGCGGGACCGCGTCCATCGCCAGTGCGGTGACCCCGCGCTCGGCCAGGACGGACAGCAACCGCTCGTTCTGGGCGGGCGCCAGGAGTCCCACGAGGGTCGCACCGGACCGCATCCGGGCCACCTCGGACTCCGTGGGCACCGCGACCTTCAACACGACGTCGCTCGACCAGGCCTCGTCACCCTCCACCAGGTCGGCACCCGACTCGGCGTAGGCCGCGTCCGAGAATTCGGCGCGCGTTCCCGCCCCGTTCTCCACCACGACCCGGTAGCCCAGGCCGATCAACTTCGCGACGGTCGCCGGGGTGGCGGCCACCCGCCTCTCCGCGGGATCGGACTCGGCGACCACGCCGATCACCGAGGGGGCGTCCGCGGTGTCCCGGATGTCGGTCTCCGGGGTCATATCGGGGATCTCTTCGAGGCTCGAGGCCATGTGGGGGTTCCTTCGACAGCGTTGTGGAGAGCCGACGCGCGTGCACCGACCCAGACAATGTCCGTTCATTACATCGTGTTCGGGACCCGGGGTGGGATCGTCCGCTGATCGCGTCGGGCACCGATGGGGATCCGAGCTGTGGGATGCGGGCTCACGGGTGGCGCGGGCGAGAGGGTGATCTCTGCTCCGTCCACCATGAGGACGTTGCTCTCCGGTCCGTCGGCATGGTGGCGCCGACCTCCGGGAGAACTTCCGCGTGAGCCTACGTCACGCCGATTATTGAACCCGATTCAGGTGACGTGTGCAACGCCCGCGCCCCACTCCCCGGCCCGAAATGCGAAGAGCCGGCCTCTCGGCCGGCTCACGGGTGCACCCTCGGCTGCACTCGGCTGGTGGGCGAAGGGGGACTTGAACCCCCACGTCCCGAAGGACACTGGCACCTGAAGCCAGCGCGTCTGCCATTCCGCCACTCGCCCGAGTAACGCCCGAATACGTTAACACGCGCCACACCGGCCGTACCAATCCGCTGGTGGAGCCTCACCCCGCGACCTCCGGGGATGCGGGACACGTGCTTCGGGCCGCCCCCGCCTCTATGATCGACCGGATGCCGCCGACACGCGCGGCGGCCGGACGTCCGGACACGTACCAGGGAAGAGGAGGCGCTCGTGGGAATCGTCGGCAAGTTCGAACGCACACTCCAGGGCGCGGTCGGGGACGCCTTCGCCCGTCTCTTCGGCGGCAAGGTGGTGGCGGCCGAGGTGGAGGCGCAGCTGCGGAAGCAGTCCGAGGCCTCTCTCAAGGTGGTCGACGGTCACCTGCTGGTCTCCAACAGCTACACCATCACCCTCGCCCGGTCGGACTACGCGTCCTTCACGGAGGACGAGGCCCTGGCCGTCAAGACCTTCTCCCGCCATCTCTCGGACCACATCGCGGAGCAGGGCTGGGAAACCTACGGCCCGGTCACCGTCACCTTCGTCGAACGCGACGACCTGCACACCGGGCAGATGCGGATCAACGGGGTCGTGGACCCCGACGCCGTCCCGTTCCACATCTCGGCCGCCGCGCCGGCACCGGCACCGGGCCATCCGGCTCCGTCGTCGCCGTCCCCCGCGTCGCCGGGCGCCAGTCAGGAGAAGAACCCCATGCAGGCACCCGCCTCCAACTACCCCGTCGCCACCCGGTCCGGGTCCGCAGGCCAGAACACCGGCTGGGGTGGCCCGTCCGACGCCCCGACGCAGATCACCCAGGGTCGGGCCTCGCTCACGGTGACACTGCACCTCGAGGACGGATCCGGGCGCACCTTCCGCCTCCAGCGCGGCTCCAACCTGCTCGGCCGCGGCCAGGACGCGGCCTTCCGCCTCCCTGACACCGGGGTGTCCCGGCAGCACGCGGACATCCGGTTCGACGGCCGCGAGGCGGTCCTGACCGACCTGGGCTCCACCAACGGGACCACGGTCAACGAGGGCCCCGTTCAGGACTGGCAGCTGGCGGACGGCGACGTGATCCGCGTCGGACACTCGGAGATAACCGTCCGGTTCGACTAGCCTCGACAGGCATGGACCCCCGGGAACCTCCGGGGGCGATCACACGTTGCCCGAGGTGACCTGACCGGAGAGGGGAGGACCGAACTCGTGCAGGGACTCGTCCTACAACTCTCGCGTGGCCTCCTCCTGGTGCTGTTGTGGCTGTTCATCTACCTCGTCCTGCGGGCGCTGAAGACCGACGTCTTCGGCAACGTCGGGATGCGGTCGGGCGGCCAGGGTGAGCGCCGGGGCGGCTTCCTCGGCCGCGGCACCAAGGCGATCCGCCACCTCGTCGTCACCCAGGGCGCCCTCGCCGGGACCCGCATCACGCTGTCCGAACAGCCGGTCCTGCTCGGCCGGGCCGACTCGTGCACCCTGGTGATCGACGACGACTACGCATCCAACCAACACGCCAGGCTGTCGCCCCACGGGCCGGACTGGTTCCTGGAGGACCTCGGTTCGACCAACGGCACCTATCTGGACAGGACGCGGGTGACGACCCCGGTCAAGGTGGCCGCCGGCACGCCGATCCGGATCGGCAAGACCGTGATCGAGCTGCGCGCGTGACCCCCGCGCTCAGTTACGCCGCCCGCTCCCACACGGGGATGGTGCGGGACAACAACGAGGACTCCGCGTACGCCGCGCCCCGGGTCCTCGTGCTGGCCGACGGCATGGGTGGCCACGCCGCGGGCGAGTTGGCCAGCCAGATCATGGTCGCGACCCTGGCCAAGCTCGACGAGGACCAACCGGGGTCGGACCTCGCCGGCGCGCTCAGCCGGGCAATGCACGAGGGCAACCAGGCGATCGCCGCGCACGTCGAGGCGCATCCCGAGGCCGAGGGCATGGGCTGCACCCTCACCGCCCTGCTCTTCGACGGCCGGCGCATGGGACTGCTCCACGTCGGCGACTCGCGCGCCTACCTGCTCCGCGACGACGTCCTCACGCAGATCACCAAGGACGACACCTTCGTCCAGTCGCTCGTCGACCGCGGCGAGCTCACCGCCGAGGAAGCGCACGTGCACCCGCGGCGCTCGCTCATCCTCAAGGCGCTCACCGGAGATCCCGTCGAGCCCACCACCGCCGTCCGGGAGGCACGGGTCGGCGAC
>NZ_JAALEB010000066.1:0-1142 GCF_014145165.1 Dietzia sp. Cai40
GTGCAAAGACTTCAGGACACCCTCGCAGCGATGGTCGACCAACTGGCCGACGAGCACGCTAGGTAGCGTGTGGCCGTGTCCAAGTCAGTGACGCGAGTCGATCGCGAGACAGGAATCGCTAACCTTTCTGTCATGCGGGCACCGTCAATGCGCGAACGATTCAAGGAGCACATGCGCCTGGCTGTCCTCGAGGCTGCCCACGACCTGACTGTCGACCGCGGCTGGGACCGGGTGCGCATGGGGCAGGTGGCTGATCGTGCCGGGGTGTCGCGGGCGGCTCTGTACAAGGAGTTCGGTGACAAGGCCGGCCTCGGAGAAGCCGTCGTACTCCGGGAGGCCTCGCGCTTCCTCGAGGGCATCCGGGGCGCGCTGGAGGCGCACATCGGCGATGCGAAGCGAGGCATCGCAGCCGCCGTCGACTACACCTTGAACGAGGCCGGGCGCAGCCCCCTGCTCAAGGCGGTGCTCATCTCCAACCGTGACCTTGATGCGGGAGGTCAGGCGTCCACGGGGATGCTCCCGCTGCTCACGACATCCGCACCGCTTCTCGACCTCGCCTCCGACACCCTGGCCGGATGGGTCGCGGAGAGTTATCCGGGTCTCCCCCCGGGCGATGTCATCGACGCGGCCGACACCCTGGTGCGCCTGACGGTCAGTCATCTTGCGCTCCCCAAGTGGGACCGAACCGCGACAGCGCGGAAGATCTCCGAGGTCGCCGTCCGGTTCCTCTCACTCGAATAGTGACCTGCGCCGGGCGTCGGGAGCAGTCTGAACTGGGCTTCAGCGGCGCACGGCGTGTTCGTTGCCGCCGTGCTGCTGCCGTAGCACCGTCTTGAGCACCTTGCCGGTCGCTGTGCGGGGCAGCTCGGCTACGAACTCGATCCTGGTGGGGCACTTGAAGTGGGCAAGCCGCTCCCGGGTGTATGCGATGAGTTCCTCGCCGGTCGGCTCGGCGCCGTCCTGGAGCGCCACGGTGGCCACCGGGGTCTCGCCCCAGCGGACGTCGGGGACGCCGACGACGGCCACTTCACGAACGGCCGGGTGCCGGTAGAGCACTTGCTCGACCTCGATCGGGTAGACGTTCTCGCCGCCAGTGATGATCATGTCCTTTTTGCGGTCGACGAGCGTGATGAACCCCTCGG
>NZ_JAALEB010000067.1:0-4998 GCF_014145165.1 Dietzia sp. Cai40
CGGCGGCAGCGGCCTGGCCCAGGCGGCGGAGGTCTTCGGGGAACTCGACGTCGCGATGACCGGCCGCACCGACGAGGTCCGGGCGGTGGCGGGACGCCTCAGCGAGTTGCTCACCGGGCTCGAGGCGCAGAAGGAGGACATCGTGGTGGCGTTGGAGTCACTGGAGAGGCTCTCGACCGAACTCGCGATCCGCAGCGACGAGGTGGAGGGCGGGGTCGCCGACCTCGGGCCCGCACTCCAGGTCCTCGCGCAGCGGCGGCAGCGGCTCGTCGAGGCCACCCGCGCGGTGGACACCGTCACCGCGACCGCGGGCCGTGTCGTCGAGGCCTCCGGCGGTGACCTCCGTGCCGGTCTGGAGTCCCTCGACCCCGTCCTGCAGGGACTGGCGGATTCGGGGGCTCGCTCACCGAGTCACTGCGCTACCTGGCCACCTTCCCGTTCCCGCTGGACACCTACCGCAACGCGGTGCGCGGGGACTACGCCAACGGCACGGTCATCCTCGACCTTCGGCTGCCGGTCCTGGACACCGCGCTGCTCATCGGCACACCGTTCGAGGGGTCGCTAGCGTTGCTCGACACCATCCTGGGCGTACCCGCCCCACCCCGTTGACCAGTCCGACGTCGCCCACCGCCCCGCCTTCCCAATGGCCTTCCGGGACGATCGGGGTGGAGCGCATGGACGCCGCGCCGTCGGGGCGGACGATCTTCTCCTGCAGGACTAGCGGGATCTCGAACTCGCCGGCGGGCAGTCCCAACGGATTGTCGGGACGTCCGGTGTCGAACCGGTCGCGGGGGAGGTAGCCGCCCGCGAGACCGCCGTAGACGTTGAGGCGGGTGATGGCCATGGCGTGGTCGTGGTGCCAGAGCCCGGCCGCCTCCTGCCGGTTGTCGAAGTGGTGGAGGTGGCCCTGCCCGAGGAAGGACGACTGCTCCGGGTGGCCATCGCTGGCGGGCTCGGTGACCCCGCCGTGCAGGTGTAGCGACGTGGGTACCCGGGTACGCACCGACTCCGACAGTCCGTGCAGGCTCGTGTCGATGTCCGCGGCGTGTGGGTGGACTGAGATCTCATTGCGGTAGGTCAGCGTCGTCCGCACTCCGGCGTGCGATCACCGGACCAAGGGTAACTGGCCGCGCCGTAACCCAAGGTCATCGCCGCGGGGAGGCCGCGGTGGAACCGGTGGGTGCCCGTCCGCGCGGACAGTTCCAGGGACTCTCCGGGCAGGACGTCCGGACGCGGGAGTTCGTCCACGTAGGGCTCGAGGACGGGGGAGTGGAACAACAGCGGGCTCGGACCAAGCGATCCCGGGCCGACCTGTGCGCGGGTGGCGGACGCGCCGACGAGTCCCATGCCCGCCACACCGGCCACCGTGCCGAGGAGTCTTCGCATCGTCACCACGGGCCCGCGAGCGCCGCCACCGAACCCGACCATGAGAGCTCCCGCTGCTATGACACGAGTCACAGTACCCTACGGTATGGTTCGGAGGTGGGGATCACCGAGTGACCGGGGGAGAGATGGCCCGACGGGACATGAGCCGACTCCCGAGGGTGAGAGCCGTGGGCGTGGCACTGCTTCGCGTGGGGTCACGGGGGTTGGATATCCGCGAGTGCCGAAGCGGATGCAGGCGCGGCCGTGCCCGTCCCCGGGATCGCCACCGCGCCGTCGCAGGTGCCTTGGCGGTGGTGGCCAAGGGGGTCGGCGACGTCGAGAACCCCAGCCGCGGGCTGAGGACCCACGACACGATCCTCGCGTGGGAACCCGCCTGGATGGACCCGATCTGCGAGGGGTTTCGGGAGGCCGTACGTGGCTCGGACCTGCTCGTCCGGCTCCACGCGGACGGCCTCCGGGCGCGCGGGGTGGTCTACACCGACATCGTCTCGACGGTCGACCTGCTCGTGCACCCACCGCTGGAACAGTCCCCGCCCGGCACAGAGGTGCGGGTCGTCCGGCCGTTCGCGGGCAGCCGGCCCGTGTGGCACGGCGAACCCGGGCGCGACCCGGACTCGCGCGCTCTGGTCATGGAGGCCCTCGGTCCGACGTAGGGTGACGACGATGACGACACGACACGGTGCCGCGGGCCGATGACCCGGGGGTCGACATGGTCCGCCCGGCCGAGCGGTCCGCGCACGGGGCGCTTCTCGGCGGAGGACTGGGCCCGCGCCGGGCTGGACCTGCTCATGACCGAGGGCAGGTCCGCGGTCAAGATCAGCAGACTCTGCGCCGACTTCGGCGTCACGAAGGGCAGCTTCTACTGGCATTTCGCCGACTTCGACGCGCTCATGGCCGCCATCGCCAGGCTCTACTTCTCGCAGGAGATGGACGCCGCCCGTGGTCTGGTCACCATGGAGGAGATGCCACCCGACGCACGGCTGGAGACCATGAGCGCGATGCTCGTGGAATCCCGCGCCTGGGAGGGGGAGGCCGCGATCCGCGAATGGGCCAGGGCGGACGAGACCGTCGCCGAGGCGGTTGCCGAACTGGACCAACGCATCCTGCGGGTGGTCCACGACGCGTTCGTCGAACTCGGGTTCTCCGAACGGGGGGCGAGGATCCGCGCCGGCGTCTTGGTGTACGCCGGCATCGGGTTCGTCTACGGGCGCTCAGCGCTGCCCGTGCCCACCGTGGAGGAGATCCACGACGTGCTGGCGCTGCTGGTGAAGCCCGAGACCTGACCTCCGGGGCCAGGTCGGGGAGCGCGGGTCAGACCGCCACCCGGACCGTGAGCCCCCTCCGCTTGATCCGCGCCGAGAACTCGGTCACGGTGCCGCAGTCCTCGCCGTCGATCTGGAACGCGGCCGGTTTCTCCAACACGCGGGCGGTGATCCCCACGCCCTGGCGGAAATCCAGTGGCCGGGTCCGATGCTCTTCTTTCCCGCTCTCCTGGGTGGAGTTCCTCCGCAGTATCGGCTTGAGCCGGTGCTGGAACGTGTGATGGGCCAGCACCGCACCCGCCTGCGCCCACCCGAGAGGGCCCTTGGCGCGCAGAGCGAGAACGTCCAGGAGTCCGTCGTCGATGACGGCGTCGGGCAACAGCACCATCCCCGCCTGCAGCATCCCGCAGTTGGCCACCAGGAGGGTGCGCGCGCGGGTCTGGATCGGCGATCCGTCGTCGAGGGCGTACTCGACCCGGATCCGGTGGCCGCGCAACAGCGTGTTGGCGAACGCGCCGACGTACGCGAGCCAGCCCACCCGTGCCTTCAGTTTGTCGTCGGTGCCCGCGATCATGTCGGCGTCCATCCCGGCGCCGAGCATCACGAGGAACACGTCATCGTGGGACACGCCGTCGCCGTCGGTGTAGTGGACCTCGCCGAGGTCGATCGCGCGGCTCCGACCGCTCATGGCGACACGCAACGCACGGTCGACATCGTCCAACGGGACGCCGAGGTTGCGGGCGAGCAGGTTCCCGGTTCCCAGGGGGACGACTCCCATCGGCACCGAGGTGCCGAGCAGGCCCTGCGCCACCGACCGTACGGTGCCGTCGCCGCCGCACGCGATCACCAGTCCGACACCGTCGGCGGCCGCCCGTGCCGCCTGACCGGTGCCCGGGTCCTCCTCGGTGGTCTCGTAGAAGACGGGATCCGTCCACCCGTGCCTGGACGCCCGCTCCTCGGCGAGGCGGCGGACCTCGTCGATTCCGACCTTGGTGGGGTTGTAGACGACGGCGAGGCGAGACGGGGCTGGGGACACCGCACCAATGTGTCAGAAAGCCGACCGGCCCGCCATTCGTCGCCCCCGGGCGGATTTGGTATGCGACGGCGGCCGCCTATATCCTTGGGTCCGAAGTTTGAACGCCTGGGAGCTCTGCTCTCGGGCACCTGATCAAGTTTCACCGAAGACCGCAGGTCGCCGCTCCCGCCGGGGGTGGTCGAAGGGTCCGGGAGCGCCCGGACGGCCCGCGCAGGAGAACACCGGTCAGCGTCGGATGTGCCGTGGGTCCCCAGGGGCCCGTGCCAGCTCCTCCACGCCCCGTGCCACCTGCGCACGGGGCGTTCGTGTTTTCTCGGGCGAGATGATGCAGAAAGGAGGCGAAACATGGCAAAGCCCGCAAAGGTCCAGGCCGTCGAGGAGATCAAGCAGCACTTCCAGAACTCCACGACCGCCGTGGTCACCGAGTACCGCGGACTCTCCGTCCCGCAGGTCACCGAACTGCGCAAGACGCTGGGTGACGCGGCCACGTACACCGTGGCCAAGAACACCCTGGTCAAGCGTGCGGCTGAGGAAGCCGGAGTCGAGGGTCTCGATGACCTCCTGTCCGGTCCCACCGCCATCGCGTTCGTCACCGGTGAGGTCGTGGACGCCGCCAAGGCGCTCAAGAACTTCGCCAAGGACAACAAGGCGCTCGTCATCAAGGGCGGTGTCATGGACGGCTCACCGCTGTCCGCCACCGAACTCGACAAGATCGCCGATCTCGAGTCCCGCGAGGTCCTGCTCGCGAAGATGGCCGGTGCCCTCAAGGGTAACCAGACCAAGGCCGCCGGCCTGTTCAACGCGCCCGCTTCGCAGCTGGCACGTCTGTTCGCGGCGCTCGAGGACAAGAAAAACTAACCCCACATGCTTCCGGGCCGTCTGACGGCACCGGGACCAACAGAAAGGACGCCACCATGGCGAAGCTCAGCAACGACGAGCTGCTCGAGGCCTTCAAGGAGATGACTCTTCTGGAGCTCTCCGAGTTCGTGAAGCTGTTCGAAGACACCTTCGAGGTCACCGCGGCCGCTCCGGTCGCCGTCGCGGCTGCCGGCGCCCCGGCTGCCGGTGGCGAGGCCGCCGCCGAGCAGGACGAGTTCGACGTCGTCCTCGAGTCGGCCGGCGACAAGAAGATCGGCGTCATCAAGGTCGTGCGCGAGCTCGTGTCGGGCCTGGGCCTCAAGGAGGCCAAGGATCTCGTCGAGTCCGCCCCCAAGGCGATCGTCGAGAAGGTCGACAAGGAGGCCGCCGAGGCCGCCAAGACCAAGCTCGAGGAGGCCGGCGCGACGGTCACCCTCAAGTGATCTGACGCACTAC
>NZ_JAALEB010000068.1:0-32134 GCF_014145165.1 Dietzia sp. Cai40
AGTTCAGATGTCACCTACTCGTGCACCAGCCCCGTTCGCCACTCGCATGCCCTGTTTGCCACCGTCCCGTGCTGTGTCCGATGAGTCACCCATTGCCCACACTCCCCAAAGTTAGCTCGACCGTACTATAATTAGTACATGCGTACTAACGATGGGTCGGCTGGCGAGGGGCGGGGCACCGTCGGTGGCCGTGCCCGACGCGATCAGATCGAGCGTGCGGCTGCTGAGGTGCTTGCTGATGTCGGCTACGGCGCCGCGTCCGTCGCTCTCATCGCGAGGCACGCGGGGGTCAGCAAAGGCGTCATCACCTATCACTTCCCGAGCAAGGATGAACTGCTGCGCCGGGTGGCGCTACGCCTGTTCCAGGAATGCGCGGCCCATATCGCCGCATGTACCAATGGCGCGGCGACTCCTGCAGATCGACTGCGCGCAGGGATCAGCGCCGAGCTGGAGTTCTTCTCCTCTCGCCGCATCGAGTTCCGTGCGATGGCGGAAGTCATGGCCAATCACCGCGATGCCGGCTTCGTCCACGCGTTCAACGATGTCTCCGCCGCGGAAACCGAAGCTCTTGCGGACCTCCTGGTGGAAGGTCAGGCGCTGGGCCAGTTCAGAGCGTTTGATGCCGACGAATTCTCCCACCTGATCAGCTCGGCCAAGAACGGGCTGCTCGACCGATGGGCGGCCGACGACACCCTGAATCTCGAATCAGCATCAGCGGCGATGATCGACTTCGTCGAAAGTGCTGTTCTCGCCCGCTGAGGAGCCAATCTTCGTAACCAGGGGAGAAATCGCTAGCCGTCGTGACGCATTGCGTCGTCGGCACCGACGGACCACCGTCTCGAGCGGCATCAAGCGGCATCAAGCGGCGTCGAGGTACAGGTAGTCCTCCCAGTACGGGCCGATCTCCCGGAGCTGGGAGACGAGCCGCCACGTCCGGCCCCTCGGCGCCACCAACGGCACCCGCAGTTCCCACCCCAACTCCGAGAGGAGCTTGTCTGCCTTCCGGTGATTGCACGGCGCGCAGGAGGCCACACAGTTCTCCCACACGTGTTCGCCCCCGCGGCTGCGCGGGATCACGTGGTCGACCGTGGTCGCACGGGCATTGCAGTACCCGCACCGGTGAGAGTCGCGATGCATCAGTGCCGCCCTCGTCATGGGCACCTGCGCCCGGTACGGGATCCGGACGTACTCGCGGAGCATGATCACCGAGGGCACTCGAACGGCCGTGTAGACCGATCGGACCAGGATCTCGTTCGGGTGATCGTGGACCACCACCGCTTTGCCCCGGAGCAGCATCACCACGGCGCGGCGGGCGGGGAGGGCGGTGAGGGCCTCGTATCCCGCATTGAGCAGCAGGACTCGGGGCGCAGCGGCTAGCGGGACGTGCGGGTCCGGGACAGGCTCAAGCCGACCAGGGGGTCGTGACCCCGGTTGTCGGTACTCCGAATTCTCGCGCACGGCTGTGCCCATGGTCGGTCTCCGCTCGTCTGCTCCGAGCCCAGTGCAGCACTGTCAACCGGGCCCGTAGTGAACCTCGCCTGCAACGATGATGCACCCTCGATGAACACTTCGCGCGCGATCACTGCGTACCGGTTGTCCGCGCCGTTCTCCGGCCGTCGCCGACGGGTGGTGGATCGGACCCCCGGGCGGATCCCACGGGCATGATGGGGAGCATGAGCAGCACTACCTTCTATGACGAGATCGGCGGCGCGGAGACGTTCCGGAAGCTGGTCCACGAGTTCTACCTGCGGGTCGCCGACGACCCGGTGCTGCGCCCGCTGTACCCGGAGCAGGACCTGGGTCCGGCCGAGGACCGCATGCGGATGTTCCTCGAGCAGTACTGGGGTGGCCCCACCACCTACTCGGAGCAGCGCGGTCACCCCCGGCTCCGGATGCGCCACAACCCCTTCCGTGTGGACCGCGCCGCCCACGACGCCTGGCTCACGCACATGCTCGCCGCGGTGGACACGATCGACCGCGAGACCATGGACGACGAGCACCGGGCGGCGATGGTGGAGTACCTCACCCGCGCCGCCGCGATGATGGTCAACACCCCGGAGGACATGTGACGTCCCCGGCCCACGCCACTCGGCCGTGGGAGGACATGGTCCTCTACCAGATCTACCCGCGCTCCTTCGCCGACTCCGACGGGGACGGCACTGGCGATCTACAGGGCGTGATCGACCGCGTCGGATACCTGGAGTTGCTCGGCGTGGACGGGGTGTGGCTGTCCCCCATCATGCGCTCCCCCGGCGCCGATCACGGCTACGACGTCTCCGATCCGCGGGACGTGGATCCGTTGTTCGGAGACGTCGAGACGCTTCGGCGGCTGGTGGAGGCGCTGCACGCCGCGCGCATGGTCCTGATCATGGACCTGGTCCCCAACCACACGAGCATCGAGCACCCGTGGTTCGCCGCCGCGGTCGCGGCCGGCCCCGGTAGCCCCGAGCGCGAGCGGTACTTCTTCCGCGACGGTCTCGGCGAGGACGGCTCCCGTCCGCCCAACAACTGGCCGTCCGTCTTCGGCGGCCCCGCCTGGACCCGCGTCACCGAGCCCGACGGCACAGCCGGGCAGTGGTACCTCCACCTGTTCGCCCCGGAGCAACCGGATCTGGATTGGTCGCACCCCGACGTGGGCGACGACCTGGACGAGACCCTGCGCTTCTGGCTCGACCTGGGAGTCGACGGATTCCGGATCGACGTGGCGCACGGTTTTGCCAAACCGGACGATCTGGCCGACCTGCCGGACGATGTGGAGATCGCCCAGCTCGTCGTCGACGAGCGCGACGCACGGTGGGACCGACCCGGCGTCCACGACGTCCACCGGCGGATCCGCGCGGTCGTCGACGAGTACCCCGGCGCGGCGACCTTCGGCGAGGTGTGGGTGGGCCCGGTCGACCGGTTCGCCCGATATCTCCGCCCCGACGAACTGCACTTCGCGTTCCACTTCCCGCTCACCGGCGCCCCCTTCGAGGCCGGCGCGGTGCGCGAGGCCATCGACGCCACGCTCGAGGCCTCCCGCCTCGCCGACTCGGCACCCACCTGGGCGTTGTCCAACCACGACGTCGTACGAGAGGTGACCCGGTACGGGAACGGCGCCCTCGGCACCGCCCGGGCGCGGGCGATGCTGCTGGTGGAACTGGCCCTGCCGGGGATCACGTTCCTCTACGAGGGGTCCGAGCTGGGTCTGCCGAGCGACTTCTCGATCCCCCACGACCGGTTGACCGACCCCACCTGGGAGCGCAGCGGCCATGCAGAGATGGGCCGAGACCACTGCCGCGTCCCGATCCCGTGGGAGGGCTCCCGGCCGCCGTTCGGCTTCTCGACCTCCGATCACACCTGGCTCCCGATGCCGGACAACTGGGACCGCCTGACGGTGGAGGCCCAGATCGAGGACCCGCAGTCCACGTTGTCGTTGTACCGGGCCGCCATCGAGACCCGGCGATCCTGGCCGGGCCCACGGACCGCGTCGATCGAGTGGTACGGGGCGCCGTCCGGATGCCTGGCGTTCCGCCGCGACGACGGCGTGGTGTGCGCGCTCAACGCTTCTGCTCGATCGGTACCGCTGCCCGACGGCGAGGTCCTGCTCTCCTCGGGCCCCCTCACTTCAGGGCCCCTCGCGTCAGGACCCCGGACCGGCGAGATCCTGCCCCCCGACACCGCGGTATGGTTGCGACCACACTAAGAACGGGGATTAAACCATGAGGCTGTCGGAGAAGACCGCGATCGTCACCGGCGGCGCCGGCGGGATCGGCAGAGGCATCGTCCGGGCGTTCGTCAAGGAGGGCGCCCGAGTACTCGTGGTGGACATCAACGACGACGCCGGCAGTGCCCTGGCGGAGGAGCTGGGTGGGAAAGTCCGATACCTGGCGGCGGACATCTCGGTCGAGGACAACGCCCGCGTCATCGTCGAGAGCGCCGTCGAGCACTTCGGGCGCCTCGACGTCCTGGTCAACAACGCACACGCCTCACGACAGGCGCCGCTGCTGGAGACCACCCGGGAGATGCTGGACCTGTCGTTCGACACGGGGTTCTATCCCACCTTCTGGCTGATGAAGGCCGCGCACCCACACCTGTCCACGACGGGCGGTTCGGTGATCAACTTCGCCTCCGGCGCCGGCATCGAGGGCAGCCCCACCCAGGCCTCCTACGCGGCGGCCAAGGAGGCCATCCGGGCCATCTCCCGGGTCGCGGCCAACGAATGGGCCCGGGACGGCGTCAACGTCAACGTGATCTCGCCGCTGGCCCTCACCGAGGGCGTCGAGGCGTACATCGAGGCCAATCCCGGCGTGGAGAAGCACCTGCTCGCGGGGACCCCGATGCGCAGGTTCGGCGACCCGGAGGCGGACATCGGCCGCGTCGCGGTGTTCCTCGCCAGCGAGGACGCCCGCTACATGACAGGGCAGACGCTCATGGTGGACGGCGGCAGTGTCAAGCTCCGGTAACACCGGGCTCCCGTCAGCGTCACGCTCGGCGCCCGTCAGCGTCACGCTCCGCTGACGCGCAACCGCGGCAGGATCACGTCGCGGACCGTCTCGGGGTTGCGTTCCACCACCACCCAGCGGCGGCCCAGGTCGCGGGCCGCCACGGCAGTGGTGCCGGAGCCGGCGAACAGGTCCACCACCAGGTCGTCCGCCTCGGTCGCCAGTTCCACGATCCGCCGCATCAGTGCCTCCGGCTTGGGCGTGCGGAACCCATCGACACCCGCATTGCGCAGCTCTGCGCGAGCGGTGTCGGTGGACCCGACCTCCTGGGACAACCAGATGGACTTGAGCTTCTTGATCCGACCCACCTCGTGCCGGTCGCGCTGGTACACGTCGACCCGCGGCCCCGACCGACCCCGCACGAGTCGACAGACCAACTCGTCGCTGCGCTCCGCCGCCCGATCGCGGGACCAGCGCCACACGGCCGGGCTCAGGTCACCGAACACCGGCAGGATCTCGGTGAGCCCGGACACGGGGTCCACGGAGACCTCGCCGGTGTCAGGGTCGCCGTAGAGCGGGTAGGTCATGGTGGGCGTGGTGCGCGGGTTGAACCGCTTGTTGGTGTTGCGCAGCGGGAGCAGACGGTAGTTCACGCCGTCCTCGGCGGTATGCGGGAAGTCTGCGGGGTCGACCGCGGAGGCGACCCCGCCGGCCAGCCGGACACGCGCGGGATCCCGCGCGTACACCATGAGCCGGTCGTGCGATCCGGCGAAGAACCTGTCGAGCTGACGCCCCTTGGGGTTGCTCTCCACGGTGAGGTCGGCGATGAAGGCATCGGCGCCGAACACGTCGTCGAGTACGCAGCGGACGCGGTGGGCCTCCGCGTCGTCCAGGTGAACCCAGACGGTGCCGGTCGCCGCCAGGAGTTCGTGCGCCACCCTCAGTCGGTGCTCGATGTACCCCAGCCACTGGTGACGCGGCATGTTGTCGTGGTAGCCGTCGAAGCGGCCGCCACGGTTGTAGGGCGGGTCGAGGTACACCAGTTGCGCCGCGCCCGTGGTCGCGAGGCCGAGCTCGTCCAGCACGTCACCGGCCTCGGTGATCCTGGCCCCGTCGCCGCCGAGGACGACGCCGGTCACCCGACCCTCGGCATCAGGGACCGCCGCGGCGAGTTCCGGCGCCGATCCGTGATCGCCCGGGACCTCGGGCTCGCCCCTCCCGGGCCAGGAGACCGAGAACCCCGGTGACGTCATCGCGGCTCGAGAGTGAGCGCGTCAGTCCGGCGGTAGGCCGTGCCGTAGCGGGCGTCCAGTCGGAGCCATGCCCCGCGTTCACTCACCCTGACCGGTTCGCCCTCCGGAGCGCGCCCGGCCCGCTCGGGCACGAAGCCGCACATCACCATGGAGAACACGATCCGCATGTCCACTCCCACGGGACTGTCGGTGTCCGCGCGCACGGTGAGCACTTCCTGGTCCAACAACGAGGGCGGCAACCCGGCCGGCCCGGCGTTCTCCCGGGCTGCGCCCCGCCCGGACTCGGTCAGGTCCAGCAGGACCTGCGCGGGGATCGCCTCGAGCATCTGGAACCCGTCGGTCGGCGGGAGCAGCCCCTGCCACGATGAGGTGAGGGGCATCCCGGGGTCGACGAGTCCGTCGGCGTCGCCGCGCGGCAGCAGGTCGAGCTCGGTGAGCAGGTGGTCGGCACCGCACACCACGTCACCACCCGGGCAGCGTCCACCGACTCCGCGGACCACCAGGGCACCGAACGGCGTCCGGGACCACACCCGCATCCTGCCGTCGTCGCCGCTGGTCACGCGGACCACAGCCGCCTCGTCGAGCCGCAACAGCCGACGCAGGAAGGTTCGCAGGTCGTCGCGGTCGGCGGGGTCTGGCACCGCGACCATGTCGTCCCCCGTCCCGCCGATCCCCTCTGCCCCGCCGGCTCCGGGACGAATCACGCCGGGTCCTCGTGGCGGAATCGCATCAGGTACTCACGCTCGGCCCGGGTGAACCGCCGCGGCCGCTGGGTCGAGAGGTCGAACGCGGCGATGGTGGCCGTGCAGTCGACCGCCGCCGGCGCCGAGTCGGGTGTGGTGCGCGCCCGGACCTCGTGGCGCGCCACGAACATGGCGGCACCGACCTTCTCGCACCACATGCGCACCCGGATCGGGCCGTCGGCGTGCTTGATCTGGCCGCGGTACTTCACCGCGAGGTCGGTCATCACGGCGCCGGCGGTGAGGGTGGCGGTGGGCGTGCCCTCCTCGAAGAGCCACGGGATGCGGGCCTCTTCGAGGAGCGTGATCATCCGGGCGTGGTTGACGTGATGGTAGAGATCCTGATCCGACCAGCGGACGGGAATCGCTGTGGTGAACACGCGGCGTCCCGGCTCACCGGAGGCCCCGAGGGGTCCCCCGGCCTCGTAGACGAGCTGTTCGCTCACTGCGCGGGCCCCTCGTCGGTGATCGCCGCGCGCTGGTGTGCTGCCTCCAGGACGTGACGCACCCCGGTGGGGATCTCCACGGCCGTAGAGGTGGAGGCGTCGTAGGCGACCATCACCACGCGCAACGCGCAGCAGACCTCGCCCGCGGCGTCGAAGATCGTCTGCCTGATCTGGTACGAGGTGGTCCCGACGTGTTCCACCTCGATCTCCACGTCCACGGACGTCGAGTCCCGCAGCACCGGACGGAGGTGGTCGATCTCGACCCGGCGCACGACCTGCGGCAGGTTGCCGAGCCCGAACGGGCCGAAGCGGCTGCGGACGAACAGGATCCGCGCCTCCTGCGCGTACTCGATGTACTTGACGTTGTTGACGTGCCCGAACTGGTCGAAGTCCGCCCACCGCACCTGCAGGGTGCAGCGGAACGTCCCCCGGTCCGGGGTCTGCTCACCGGGACTCATCTCGCCTCCTCGCGCTCACCGAGCAGCGCCGCGCGCTCCTCGGGACTGATCTCGAGTGTCGTGGTCTCGTCCGGTGCCGTCACCACCAACACGGTGTCGACGACCGCGCACGGTTCCGGGCCCGTGGAATCCGACCCGATCGAGGTCCTCATCGTGAACGAGGTCCGGCCGACCCGGAGGACCTCGACGTCCACCCACACGCTCGTGGCGCCGTACCCGATGACCCGGCGGAAGTCGATCTCCATCCACCGCGCCAGCGAGATCGGCACCCGTGACCCGGGGACGCCGAACTTGTCCCGGAACCACATCAGCCTGGCGTCCTGGGAGAACTCCTGGAACCGCACGTTGTTGACGTGCTTGCCCACGAAGTCCGCGATGCGCAGGGGGATGTGGACCCGGTGGACGGCTCCGGGGGTCTGCGTGTCGGGCGCGGCGTGCGATCCCATGCGCGTCAGTCCCGCGTCAGCTTGCGGTGGGTGACCCGGTGCGGGCGGGCGGCGTCGGGGCCCAGACGCTCGACCTTGTTCTGCTCGTAGCCCTCGAAGTTGCCCTCGAACCAGTACCACTGCCCCTCGGCGACGTTGCCCTCCCACGCGAGGATGTGGGTACAGGTGCGGTCGAGGAACCACCGGTCGTGCGAGATCACGACGGCGCAGCCCGGGAAGTCCTCGAGGGCGTTCTCGAGGCTGCCGAGGGTCTCGGTGTCCAGGTCGTTCGTCGGCTCGTCCAGCAGGATCAGGTTGCCGCCGACCTTGAGGGTCAGCGCGAGATTCAGGCGGTTGCGCTCACCGCCGGACAGCACGCCGGCCTTCTTCTGCTGATCGGGGCCCTTGAAGCCGAAGGCGCTCACGTACGCGCGCGACGGCATCTCGTTCTGGCCGACCTCGATGAAGTCGTTGCCCTCGGAGACGACCTCCCACACCGACTTCTCGGGATCGATGTTCGCGCGGGACTGGTCCACATAGCTCAGCTTGACCGTGTCACCGACCCGCACGGACCCCGCGTCCGGCTCCTCGAGCCCGACGATCGTCTTGAACAGGGTGGTCTTACCCACACCGTTGGGGCCGATCACGCCGACGATGCCGTTGCGCGGGAGGGTGAACGACAGGTCCTTGATCAGGACGCGGTCGTCGAAGCCCTTCTGCAGCTTGTCCGCCTCGACCACCACGTTGCCCAGGCGCGGCGGGGTGGGGATCTGGATCTCCTCGAAGTCCAGCTTGCGGTGCTTCTCGGCCTCCGCCGCCATCTCCTCGTACTTGGCCAGTCGCGCCTTGGACTTGGACTGGCGGGCCTTGGCGCCGGAGCGGACCCACTCGAGCTCGGCCTTGAGGCGCTTCTGCAGCTTCTGGTCCTTCTTGCCCTGGACCTCGAGGCGCTCGGCCTTCTTCTCCAGGTAGGTGGAGTAGTTGCCCTCGTAGGGGTGCAGCTTGCCGCGGTCGACCTCACAGATCCACTGCGCCACGTGATCGAGGAAGTAGCGGTCGTGTGTGACGGCCAGGACGGCGCCCGGGTAGGCGGCCAGGTGCTGCTCCAGCCACAGCACCGACTCGGCGTCGAGGTGGTTGGTGGGCTCGTCGAGCAGGAGCAGGTCGGGCTTGCTCAGCAGCAGCTTGCACAGCGCGACGCGGCGCATCTCGCCACCGGACAGGTGGGTGACGGGCGAGTCGCCCGGCGGGCAACGCAGTGCGTCCATGGCCTGCTCGATCTGGGAGTCCACGTCCCAGGCGTCCACCGCGTCGAGCTGCTCCTGGAGCCGACCCATCTCCTCCATGAGCTCGTCGGTGTAGTCGGTGGCCATCTCCTCGGCCACCGCGTTGTACCGGCGGATCTGCACCATGGTCTCGCCGAGTCCGTCCTCGACGTTCTCCTTGACCGTCTTGGTCTCGTCGAGCACGGGCTCCTGCATGAGGATGCCGACGCTGGCCTCCGGGTCGAGGAACGCCTCGCCGTTCGAGGGCTGGTCGAGGCCGGCCATGATCTTGAGGATCGAGGACTTGCCCGCGCCGTTGGGCCCCACGACGCCGATCTTCGCACCGGGATAGAAGGACATCGTCACGTCGTCGAGGATCACCTTGTCCCCGTGCGCCTTGCGAACCTTCTTCATCGTGTAAATAAACTCGGCCACTTCTGCCCTCTCACCTGCGCAAATAGTTCACATCGCCGCGGCCAGGCCGCGGGCACGACCCCCATGTTACGTGCCCACCCGCGGCCTCGGTGAGCACGGCGGAGGGCTACCCGCGGCCCTGCCGGTTCAGACCCGGACCGCCTCCGCGAACGCGCTGTCGGCGGCCCGCCCCTCCGGCGCGTCGTCGGCGTCCCGGGAGCCGATCTCCATGACGTCCTCCACGCCGTCCGCGCCCTGCGACTGCCCCGCCCCCTCCCCGTCGGGAGAGATGCCGGGCCCCTCCGGTTGGGCCCTGCGCATGGTCACGTCCATCCGCGACAGGTCCGGGCCCAGGGCGGTCACCCGCATCTCCAGGTCGCGCTGGATCCTGCCGTCCTTCTCGTACTCGTTGGTGAGAAGCCGACCCTGGACGATCACGCCGTCGCCCTTGACCAGTTTCCCCGACGCCCGCTGCGCCAGCCTGCCCCAGCAGTTGGCCGAGAAGTACAGGGTGCCGCCGGTCTTCCACTCCCCGGTGTCGCGGTCCTGGTAGCGGGTGTTGCTGGCCACCCGGAAGGAGAACACCGAGTCCTCTCCGACGCGGCGGGTGGTGGGGTCGGTGATCACGGTTCCGCGGACGGTGGTGTGGGTCTCGTTCATGGTCTCGCTCCTGTCACACTCGGACCGACCGTGCGTCGGCCTCGTGCCCCAGAGCGTGCCCCACCTCGTCGTCGTCGTATCCCGGTCGCACCGCCCGCGGTGCCCGCCCTGTGGAGTGGCGGGAGGGGTGTGGAGCGAGGAGCCCGACGACGACGAGGTGGGCGCCTCTCAGGCCCGGCGGTCGGCGCGGGACATCTCACCGAGCATCTCGTTGTAGGCCCTGAGCTCGGCGTCGTCGTCGCGCTCAGCCTGCCGCTCGCCGCGCCGCGCGTCCCGCATGTCGCTCTGGTACCACTGCCAGGCCAGGGCCAACATGACGATGAACAGCGGGATCTCCCCCGCCGCCCACGCGACGCCGCCGCCGACCTGCTGGCTCTGCAGCAGGTCCGGGATCCAGGGCAGCCCGATCCCGCCGTACCAGTTCTCGGCGAGCACGGTCTTGTAGTTCATCAGCATGATGCCGAAGAAGGCGTGGAACGGCAGCGAGCTGAGCAGCACCATGAGCTTGTAGAGCGGCGAGAAGTGCCGCGGCGCCGCGTCGACCCCGATGATCACCCAATAGAACAGGTAACCGCTGATGAGGAAGTGGACGTTCATGAACATGTGGCCCAGGTGCTCGGAGGCCAGAGCCTCGTAGAACCCGCCGAAGTAGATGATGTAGAAACCCGCCACGAACTGCACCGACGCGACGATCGGATGGGTGAGGAAGCGGGAGAGCGGGTTGTTGATGAACTCGACGATCCACTCACGCGGCCCGGGCGGGTTCCCGCGCCCCGCCGCCGGGAGCGCCCGCAGCGCCAGGGTCAGCGGCCCGCCGAGCGCGAGGAGCACCGGCACGAGCATCGAGATGAGCATGTGCCCCACCATGTGGCTGGCGAAGTCGGCCATCATGTACATCCCCATGCCGGAGCTGGTGGTGAGGAACAGCAGGACGCAGCCGAGCACCCAGGCCACGGTCCGGCCCACCGGCCACGAGTCGCCGCGACGGCGCAGGGTGATCAGGCCCCACACGTACAGGCTCAGCAGGACGACCGCGGCCAGGCCCAGCACCAGGTCGAAGCGCCACAGCCCGAGCACGGTGCCGAAGGAGAACGGACCGGGGAGCTCGAAGCCCAGCAGCGCCTCCTGGCGGGTGGGGACGTAGAGCGGCGCCGGCGGCGGGGTGCGGCCGAGCGAGACCGACAGCCCGATCGTGCCCGCCATCACCACGGCCTCGACCAGCCCGATCCGCAGCAGGGTCCCGCGGTCGACGGGGGCGTTGGCCGATCTGGACTCGATCTTCGCGATGATCCGGCGGCGCATCGCCAGCCCGAACATCGCGAGCAGGACCAGCAGCAGCGCCTTGGCCAGCACGAGCAGCCCGTAGGTCGACGAGAAGAGGTCGCCGGGGTGCAGCCGCACGAGCGCGTTGATGATTCCGGAGAACCCGAGCGCGACGATCGCGATGGTGGCCACCACCGAGTAGCGGCGCAGCGCCAGTGCCACGCGGGAGCCGCCCCGCATGGTGTGGGCGAGCACCGCGACCAGCCCACCCACGTAGAACGCCGCGGCGAACAGGTGGATGATCAACGAGTTGGTGGCGATGTCGTGCGCCGTGCTCCCGGAGGCGTGTCCCGTGGCCGCCACCGGCAGCAGCGAGAGGACCGACACGCCCAGCCAGATCACAGACCAACGCCAACTCAGGGTGAGCCGTTGACCGATCCCGGCCACCAGTGCGATCACCGCCGCCCACCGCCAGGACGAGGCCACGTCGATTTGGCTGATCGCCACGATCCACTGGTCCGGCGGCAGCGACTCCCAGAGGGTGCGGCCGGAGACGTCCGACAGGGTCAGCGGGATGAGCAGTGCCGCGGCCACCGCCCAGGCGATGTTGGCCCACGAGGAGATCCGCTGCGAGCGGTAGCCGTCCACGTCGAGGGTCTTGTCCTTCTGGGGCGGTGTGAAGAACGCCGCGAACAGGGCCGTCCCCACCGCCACCGCCGCGAGCAACTCTCCCATCGCGCGGACCGCCGGGAGCCCGGCAGTGGTGAGAACGCCCGGGTCCGGGACGCCCACCAGCGCGAGCGCCACCTCGGTGGACATGCCCGAGAGCGGGATCACCACCGCCGCGGACACCACCGCGAGCAGGATCACCACGGGCACCACGCTGCGGGTCCTGAGCGGTCCGGCGGTGGTGGGTGTCGACTTGGACGACGTCATGGCCACCATCGTATTAACCCGATCGCCCCCGGGCCGATTCGCGGCTGCTGCGCACACCCCCGGATCGGCTACCATTCTTCCGGCGACGCCGGACGCGAGCGTCGCAGGCCTCCGTAGCTCAGTGGATAGAGCATCCGGTTTCTACCCGGCTGGTCAGGGGTTCGAATCCTCTCGGGGGCGCACAGCCCAAAGCATGTGTCCGGCACGGCGACCGGCTTCCGTCCGGTTCGCCCGCCGCGTGGTCACTCCTGATCACGTTCTCCCAGGTGGGGTGTTCCGAAATCCCTCCGATGTGACCACTCGCTGAGAGGGCACGTCGTTCGCGGCCGCCGACGGGCCTCCCATCACGGAATCGGCCGGTGATACGTTTCATGTTCGGCCCGATTGTCGCAATCGGCGCCGATGACACGGGGTGCCCCTACCGAACGGGGCTGAGATCACACCCGCTGAACCTGAACTCGTTCACACGAGCGGAGGGATGTCACATGCGCTGGTGCACGCTGTGGTGAGCCGTCCGGGAACCACGGCGGTATCGCTCGAGGACCTGGGACACACCTATCCGGGCGCGCGCCGCGCGGTGCTCGCGGACCTCACCCTCTCCGTTCCGGTGGGCGAACACATCGCCGTCGTCGGGCGCAGCGGATGTGGCAAGTCGACGCTGCTGTCGCTGATCGCCGGCCTCACCGAGCCGACGACGGGGTCCGCCCTCGTCCTCGACGCGAGTCAGCCCGCACGACGCCTGGAGTCCTGCGCGTTGATGCCCCAGGGCGACAGCCTGTTGCCCTGGCTGACCCTGCTCGACAACGTCGCGATCAGTCTCCGTAACCAACGGGTGGGCCGGCGCGCGGCCCGCGCCGAGGCCCAGCGCCTGCTGGACCGCCTGGGTCTGGGCGTCTGGTCCGGTGCCCATCCCGCGGCTCTCAGCGCGGGGATGCGCCAGCGCGCCGCACTCGCGCGCGCGTTGTTGGCGCGCAAACCCGTGCTGCTGGCCGACGAGCCGCTCGGCGCGCTCGACGCGATCACCCGCGCCGACGTCCAACAGTGGCTGCGCGAGACCCTCACCGGGACCTCGGCCACGCTCGTCATGGTCACCCACGACGTCGATGAGGCGCTGCTCCTCGCCGAACGTGTGGTCCTGCTGGCACGGTACGAGGCCGACGCCCCGGCGCGTGTGGTCTCCACCTGGCCGGGATGGTTCGGCGACGACCGCCCCCGCGAGGTCCTCCTCGGCGACGAGGCGTTCGCCGCAGCCCGCCGGGAAGTACTCCAGGCACTGGCCCGGGAATCGCACCTGGCCGAAGGTGGAACCGCCCGATGACCGTGCGATTCCTCCGGTCCGCTGCTCCCGCCTGCGTCACGGTCCTGCTGGTGCTCGCCGCCTGGATCACGGTCACCGCGCTCGAGCTCGTGCCGGACTACGTGATCCCCGCGCCCCTCGCCGTGCTCGACTCGCTCGTGAGCACCTGGCCCGACCGGCTCGGTTCCGCCACGCTGCTCACCGCCACCGAGACCCTCATCGGGGTGGTCCTCGGGGTGGTCGTCGCGCTGGTCGTGGTGATCATCAGCGCCTTCGTGCCCACCATCGGGCAGGCCATGACCCCCCTGCTGGTCGCCTCCCAGGCCATCCCGGTCATCGTGATCGGCCCACTGCTGACGATCTCCCTCGGCTATGGCATGGCACCGAAGGTCATCGTCGTCGCCCTGTTGTGCTTCTTCCCCGTCGCGCTCAACCTTCTCTCCGGTGTCCGCTCGGTCGACACCAGGTTGATCGACACGCTGCGGAGCCTGCACGCCACCAGGTGGTCGCTCTTCTGGCGGGTGCGTCTGCCCTACGCCGCCCCACGCGGTTTCGCGGGACTGCGCGTCTCGGTCACCTTCGCCCCGGTCGCCGCGGTCTTCGCCGAGTACACGGGCTCGACCAACGGCCTGGGCTACCTCATGCTCCAGGCCATCCCCCGGCTCCAGACCGATTTCGTCTTTGCCCAGGTGGTCGTGCTGACGATCATGTCCAGCGTCCTGCTGGCCAGCGTGACCATCCTCGAACGCCTCATCTGCCCTTGGAACACTCCCACCGGGGAAAGGAACCCATCATGACTCACCCACGACCCACGAAGACCCCACGCCAGGCCCGCACGCGGCCCGGGGTGCGCATGCTCGCGATCGCGGCCGCTGCCGCGGTGGCTCTGACCGGCTGTCAGGCGGCCTCGGACGACGCCGAGCCGGACACGACCGCCGCCGCCGCACCGGTCAGCGTCCTGCTCGACTGGAGCCCTAATCCCGACCATGTGGCCCTGTACACCGCGCAGCAGACCGGCGCCTACGACGACGCCGGCGTCGACGTGACGTTCATGACGCCCGCCAACACGGCCGACGCCGCGCGGGAGGTGTCCCTGGGACGTGCGGACCTGGCCATCTCGTATGAGCCCGACACCCTCATCGCCGCGGAGCAGGGCCTCGACGTGGTCTCGGTCGCCGCCCTGATACCCACGTCGCTGACCTCGCTGATCGCCAGGACGGAGTCCGGGATCACCACCGCAGCCGACCTGGAGGGCAAGACCGTGGGGCTGTCGGGTCTGGCCTCCCAGCAGCCGACCCTCGACTTCATCGCCCGGGAGGCCGGGATCGACCCGGGCTCGATTTCCGCCCCCAACGTGCAGCAGAGCCTCAATCAGGCGCTCCTGACCGACCAGGTGGACGCGATCTTCGGGGCCTTCCGCAACATCGAGGGCGTCGAGCTGACCGCTCAGGGCGACTTCGTGGTGATGCCGGCCACGGAACTCGGGGTCCCGGACTACGCGGAACTGGTGATCATCGCCAACCCGAGCCGCCTCGCCGACGACGCCGATTACGCCGAGCGCGTGCGGGCCTTCCTCGCCGGGACCGCGGCCGGTCAGGCCACGGCTCTGGACGACCGCCGGGCCGCCATCGACTCCCTCACCCCCGAGACCGAGGGTTCCTACGACCCGGACGTGCTCGAGCTGATGATCGACGCCACCCTCGAGCTGCTGCCCGAGGACGGTTTCGGCCAGCAGTCCGCCGAGGACTGGGCGGCATACGCGAGGTGGATGTACCAGAACGGACTGCTGGAGACCGAGATCGACGGCGCCACCGCCACGACCAACGACTACCTGCCCGGAGCCGACGGCTAGAACCCCTCCCCGCGGCAGGTCTCGCGGGAGGTTGGGCGGGAGATTCCGCGGCAGATCCCGCGGAAGGCCCCGCCAGAAGTCCCGCCAGAAGTCCCGCCATCGATAAGAGCGTTTCGCACACATCGGTCGAGTACAAGTGTGCGAAACGCTCTTATCGATGGCCCCGGCGGCGGAACCGGGCCGCCTCAGCTCGGGGAGGCCTCCCGCAGCCGCGCGAGCAGCGGCTCGGCCGCCTCCTCGAGGAACCGGTCCAGGGTCTCATCGCCGATCTGGATCAGCGCGACGTCGGTGTACCCGGCCTCCCAGTAGGGCCGCACCTTCTCGACGATCGCGTCCAGGTCGGGCCCGCACGCCAGCTGCTCGGCCACGTCCTCGGGCCGGACGAACTTGGTGGCGGCGGCGAACCCGGCGGTGGTGGGCAGGTCGGCGTTGGCGGCCCAGCCTCCGGCGAACCAGCGGAACTGGTCGTGCGCGCGCTCGACGGCCGCCTTCTCCGAGTCGGGGTCCCAGCTGATGGGGATCTGGGCGATCGCGCGGGCGCCGTCGCCGATCCGCTTCTGCCCCTCGAGCGCGTTCCAGCCCTCGATGTGGGCGGGTTCCGGCTCGGTGGCGATGAGATGGTCGGCGAGCGGCCCGAGCCGGGCCACGGCCTTCTCCCCGCCGGCGGCCACGCCGATCGGCACCCGCGTGTCGGGCAGGTCCCACAGGCGGGCCGAGTCCACGCGGAAGTGCTCGCCGGAGTAGGTCACCAGGCCGCCGTCGAACAGCTCGCCGATGATCTCCAGCGCCTCCACCGTCATCTCGTGGCGCTCGTCGATCGAGGGCCACCGCTGCCCCACCACGTGCTCGTTGAGGTTCTCCCCCGCGCCGATGCCCAGCATGAACCGGCCGTCGGACATGATCTGCACGGTCGCGGCCTTCTGTGCCACCACCGCGGGGTGGTAGCGCAGGATCGGGCAGGTCACGTACGTGCACAGGTCCACCCGCTCGGTCACGTGCGCCACGGCGCCCAGGACGCTCCACACGTACGGCGCGTGGCCCTGCGAGGACAACCACGGGAAGTAGTGGTCCGAGGCCACCTCGAAGTCGAATCCCGCCTGCTCGGCCTTGGCCGCGTAGCGCACGAGTTCTTTGGGGCCGGACTGTTCGGTCATGAGGGTGTATCCGAAACGTGTCATGGATCCGAGGGTGCGCCGGGCACGGCCCTGTCGCCACCGGTTGCCTCCCGCACGGGGGCCGGGCACGGTCGGACGCATGACCACCTCACCGCGCGCCCTGCTGCTCGACGTCGACGGCACCCTGGTCGACTCCACCTACGTCCACGTGTGGACCTGGCACCGGGCCCTGGCCGAGGCGGGCGCGCCGGTGCCCTTCGTTGAGGTGCACCACCGGATCGGCAAGGACGGATCCACGTTGGTGGGCGAGCTGTTGGACATCGCGGGGGTCGACGACGACGAGGACCGCGATCGCGTGGCGGGCCGGGCCAAAGATCTGCATTCGGAGTACTACGCCGATGCCGGGGACTCGCTCCGCCTCCTGCCGGGTGCCCGCGAGCTCGTGCGCGGCGCCAAGGAGCAGGGGTGGGTCACCGTGCTCGCCACCTCGGCCCCGCCGTCGGAGTTCGCCGAGGCGCGCGAACTGCTCGACGTGGACGACGCGGTGGATGCCGTGACGACCGGCGAGGACGTCGACACCGCCAAGCCCGACCCCACCATCGTGGCGATCGCCCTCGAGCGCTCCGGCGTCGACGCCGCGGACGCGGTCATGGTGGGCGACGCGACCTGGGACGCCGTCGCCGCCACCAAGCTCGGCATCCGCTCGGTGGCCGTGCGCACGGGCGGGATCGGCGACGCCGAGCTCCGAGAGGCGGGCTTTTCGGACATCGTCGACGACGCCGCCGGAGTGCTGGACCTGCTGTCCTCCGGCAGGCTCTAATCTGCCGGGGAAATCTGCCGGGGCGGGAAGGGCGGAAAGGGCGCGAACGCGGGACGACGAGGAGCGGGTCACCGCGCGGCGCGACCCGGGGTCAGGCGGAGCCCGCCCACGTGATCGACGCCTCGGAGCGGGTCGGGGTCTTGACGGGCAGCAGCAGGAGCAGGCCCACGAGCAGGACCAGGGCGATCCCGGCGATTCCCGCGCGGTCGGTGCCGAACCCCCACGTGAACAGGCCGAACAGCGCCGGGGCGAGGAACGAGACCGCACGCCCGGTGGTGGCGTAGAGCCCGAACATCTGGCCGTCGCTGCCCGGCGGCGCCAGGCGGGCCAGGAACGAGCGCGACGCCGACTGGGCCGGGCCCACGAACAGGCACATGAGCAGGCCGAAGAGCCAGAACATGGCGGTGCCGTCGACGAACAGCAGGACGGTCATCGTGCCGAGCATGGCCGCGAGAGAGCCGATGATCACCGCCTTGGGCCCCACGAGGTCGTCCACGACTCCAGCGACCGCCGCCCCCAGGGCCGCCACCACGTTGGCCGCCACCCCGAAGATCAGCACATCCCCCGGCGCGAGCCCGTACACGGTGACCGCCAGGATCGCCCCGAAGGTGAACACCCCCGCCAGCCCGTCGCGGAAGATCGCGCTGGCCACGAGGAACTTCACGGTCCGCGGGTCCCGGCGCCACAGGGCCTTGAGGTCCCGCCAGAGGATGCGGTACGACTCGACGAAGCCCACCTCGTCGTCGTCGCCCTTCTTCCCTCGGGGCCGGTTCTCCGGCACCGACCGCAGCACCGGCAGCGCGAACACCGCGAACCACACCGCCGCGACCAGGCACACCAGCCGCACGTTGAGGCCACCGTCGGTGGGGATGCCCAGCAGTCCCCGCTCGTCGCCGTCCCCGGAGATGAAGCCCAGGAACGCGGCGAGCAGCAGGAAGATCCCGCCGAAGTAGCCCATCGCCCACCCGAACCCGGAGACCCGCCCCACGGTGGCCGGGGTGGAGACCTGCCGGAGCATCGCGAAGTAGGACACCTCGGCGAACTCGAACGTGATGGACCCCAGTGCGAGCAGCAGAAGTCCGACGAAGAACCACGGGTAGGGCGCGTCGGAGTCGACGAGGAACATCAGCGCGGTCAGCGCGACCGTGAGGTAGGTCCAGATGGCCAATGACCGCCGGCGACGGCCGCCCCGGTCCGAGCGCTGGCCCATCACCGGGGCGGTCAGCGCGATCACCAGGCCGGCCAGCGCGATCGAGATCGACAGCCAGGTGGCGGCCGAGAACGGACCGTCGAGGTCCGCCCCCACCGAGTCGGTGAGGTAGACGGAGAATACGAAGGTGACGATCACCGCGTTGAACGCCGCCGACCCCCAGTCCCACATCGCCCACGAGAAGACCTGGCCGCGGGTGGCGGGGCGGAGATCGGGTGACAACGACGACGACGAGGCGGCGGTCTCTGGAGGGGGCGGTGTCCCGGTGCTGCTCACGCCCTAGAACCTAGTGCCCAGCGGTTCGTCTGAGGCCTCGAAAGGGCCGGTGGCGGGTCCATTTCCGCTGGTATGGTCGGTGCACATTCGGTGAATGCGAGGTAGCTGTGGCGTGGTCGGCGTGGTTGGCCCTGACCGGCGCGTTGCCCGCTGTGGCGGTTCCCACCGCACTGCGACCGCTCGTCGTGACCGACTCCCCCGTTCACCACCCTCGCCGGTACGCTCACCCTCGGCCCTGACCACCTGACCCGAGGACGCATGATGCCGCTTCCCCTGCCCACCGCGACGAATCGTGCTGTCGTCACCGGCGCCTCCTCCGGGATCGGCATGGCGCTGGCCGCCGAGTTGGCCCGCCGCGGCCACTCCCTGATCGTGGTGGCGCGGCGCGGCGAGGTGCTGCAGGAACTCAAGGAGCGGTTGGAGAGCCAGTTCCGGGTGACGGTCGAGGTGCGGGCCTGCGACCTGTCCGATCCGGCCGAGCGGGCACCGCTGCTGGCGGAGCTGGCGGGCCGCGAGATCTCGATCCTGTGCAACAACGCCGGCATCGCTTCATTCGGGCCGGTCGCCGCGCTCGACCCCCACTACGAGAAGAGCCAGGTGCAGGTCAACGCCGTGGCCTGCCACGACCTCGTGCTGGCGGTTCTGCCCGGGATGGTCGAGCGCGGTTCGGGCGCGATCCTCAACGTGGGTTCGGCGGCAGGCAACATGCCCATCCCCAACAACGCCACCTATGCGGCCACCAAGGCGTTCCTCAACACCTTCTCCGAGTCGCTGCGCGGGGAGCTCAAGGGCTCCGGGGTCAACGTCACGCTGCTCGCGCCCGGACCGGTGCGCACCGAGGAGATCGCCGAGGAGGACAAGACGTTCGTCGACCGCCTGGTCCCCGACCGCTTCTGGGTGGACACCACGTACACCGCCCGGATCTCGCTGGACGCGCTCGCCCGGAACAAGATGCGCGTGGTCCCGGGACCCCTGGGCCAGGCGATGTCAGTGGCGGGCAACTACACCCCGCGCGGGGTCATGGCCCCGATCGTGGGACGGTTCTACGCCAAACTCGGCGAGGGACAGGCGGAGGGCTGATCCTCCGGGTCCGTTCGGGCGGTCGCTCGGCGATATAGTCGAGCGATGCCAGAGTCGAACCCCGGTCCCACCCCTGTCGCGTCGTCGAGCCCGACGCCCCACAAGGAGTCCAAGAACGACCGGATCGTGTGGATCGACTGCGAGATGACCGGCCTCGACACCGCGAACGACGCACTGGTGGAGATCGCGGCCCTGGTCACCGACTCCGAACTCAACGTCCTGGGCGACGGCGTGGACATCGTCATCCACGCCTCGGACGCCAAGCTGGCCGCGATGCTCCCGGTGGTGCGGGACATGCACTCCTCGTCGGGCCTGACCGAGGAGATCCGCGCCTCCGCAGTGACGGTGGCGGAGGCCGAGAAAGAGGTCCTCGACTACATCCGCGCCTGGGTCCCGGTCAGCGGGACCGCTCCCCTGGCCGGCAACTCGATCGGCACCGACCGCGGGTTCCTCGCCCGGGACATGCCCGAGCTCAACTCCTACCTGCACTACCGGATGATCGACGTGAGCTCGATCAAGGAGCTGTGCCGCCGCTGGTATCCGCGCATCTACTTCGGCCAGCCCGAGAAGGGCATGTCCCACCGCGCCCTGGCGGACATCAAGGAGTCGATCCGCGAACTGAAGTACTACCGCGCCACGGCGTTCGTCCCGCAACCGGGTCCGACCACCGACGAGGTGCGCGCCGCGGCCGGCGCCCTGCCCCCCGTGGATTGAGCGTCCGGCCTCCCGTGCGCGGGCCCGGACGGCGTCGACACCTGCCGATTTCCTGACCGGGACCCAGACCGGGTAGCATCGTCAACGCTGTTCGCGAGAGCGGCGATGGTGGCTGTAGTTCAGTTGGTAGAGCACCAGGTTGTGATCCTGGCTGTCGCGGGTTCGAGTCCCGTCAGCCACCCCGGATGAACGAGGTCCGAACTATCGACCAAGGGACCACCCTTGGACGGGGTTCGGGCCTCGTTCTCATTTGTCCCCTCCCATCTCCTCACCGAAACCGGCAGGAACCTCCCCGCTGGTGATTACGCTCGGATTCACGCCCACACCGATGCCGAGGAGTCCCGATGAGCGAGCCCGACTTCACAGGCCTGCGGGCGATGTTCGTCAACTGCACTCTCACGCGCAGCCCCGGGCTCAGCCACACCCAGGGACTCATCGACGCGAGCGCCTCGATCATGCGCAAGCACGGGGTCGAGGTGGAGATCCTCCGCGCGATCGACCACCCGATCGCCACGGGCGTCTACCCGGACATGCGCGAGCACGGGTGGGACGTGGACGCCTGGCCGGAGATCTACCCGCGGATTCTCGAGGCCGACATCCTCGTGTTGGCCGGGCCCATCTGGCTGGGCGACAACTCCAGCGTGATGAAGAAGGTCATCGAGCGTCTCTACGCACTGTCCGGGATGCTCAACGACAAGGGTCAGCACCTCTATTACGGCCGGGTCGGCGGGTGCCTGATCACCGGCAACGAGGACGGTCTCAAGCACTGCGCGATGAACATCCTCTACAGCCTGCAACACCTCGGCTACACGATCCCGCCCAACGCCGATGCGGGTTGGATCGGCGAGGTAGGCCCCGGGCCGTCATACCTGGATCCCGGCAGCGGTGGGCCGGAGAACGACTTCACCAACCGCAACACGACCTTCCTGACCTGGAACCTGATGCACCTGGCCCGGCTGCTCAAGGCGGCCGGCGGCATCCCCGGCGAGGGCAACCAGCGCTCCGCCTGGGACTCCGGGGCCCGCTTCGGCTGGGAGAACCCCGAGTACCGATCCTGAGCGAGGAGGGTTCCATGACCGACGAACTCTCGCGGGAGCGATTCGCGAGCCAGGACCACCCGGCGAACCCGGGCGGGCCACCGACACCTTCCCTCATCATCTTCGACGTCAACGAGACCCTCTCGGACATGTCGCCGATGGCCCGGCGGTTCGAGGACGTCGGCGCGCCGGCTCACCTGGCGTCGTGCTGGTTCGCAGGGCTCCTCCGGGACGGCTTCGCCCTCACGGTCGTCTCGGCGAGCGACTCGTTCGCCCACCTCGCCGCGGAGTCCCTACGGATCAGCCTTCACGGCACGCCGCTCGATCGCGACCCGGACGAGGCCGTCCAGCACATCATGAGCGGGTTCTCGGTCCTCCCCGTGCACTCAGACGTACCGGATGGAGTGCACGCACTGACGGACCTCGGGATCCGCTTGGTGACTCTGAGCAACGGCTCGGCGGCGATAGCCGAGGGCCTCCTCGACCGCGCATCGATACGCGAGCACTTCGAGGCACTTCTCTCGGTGGAGGACGCCGGCGCCTGGAAACCGACCGGCAGGGCATACGCGCACGCTCTCGCCCGGTGCGACGTCGACCCCAGGGACGCGATGCTCGTCGCCGTTCACCCCTGGGACATCGACGGCGCCGCTCGGGCGGGACTCGGGACCGCCTGGATCACCAGGGACGGCGCGCCCTACCCGGGATACTTCAGGTCGCCGGACGTCACGGCATCGTCCCTCTCAGATCTGGCCGACCAGCTGCGTCGCTGAAACCTCCCACTAACAGCGGCGGTGACGGATCCGATCAGTTCAGCGACGCCATACGCTTGTAGTGCGCTCGCCGCAGAGGCAACGGAAGTTCGTCCACGGTGAGATCGGAGGTCTCGAGCCACCGGATCAGTCCGTTCACATCCGGGGTGGTCCGGACGGGTCCGACTATCACCACACCGCCCCGGGGCTCGCGGGTGACGCGATCGCACCGTTGTACCAGGACGACAGGTCCGTCCGCCTCGGGCTCACCCGCGGCGCCGCACCTGCCGCCGAGCAGGCAGGTGGCGCGCGCCAGCACGCCGTGAGCCGATCGACCCACCGCCCGGCTCAGGGCGGAGACCAGGGCGGACTCCTTCTCACCTCCGCAGGTGCCGCAGTACGCCACCGTGAAAGCGTTCCTTCCTCCCCCACCCGGGTCCGGGGAAGGCGGGTTCTCCGGGGTCTGGAACCTCGACATCGTCTACTCCTCTCAGTCGTGCCTGTCGTCTGCCGGGCGCGGAGACTTTCCCGGACCTGGACAGTGGCCGTGCTCACGGGGTTCATGGCGGTTCGAGCCGGTCCCACATCCGTCGATACCGTCCGTCAGCGCTCACGAGCTCGGCATGCGTGCCGCGCTCGACCACCCGCCCCTGTTCGAGGACGACGATCTCGTCGGCGTGGATGACCGTGCTCAGGCGATGAGCGATGAGCAGGACGGATCGTCCGCTTGCCAGCTCGGCGATCACCTCGGAGACCTCGCTCTCCGTGCGGGTGTCCAGGGCGGAGGTGGGCTCGTCCAGCACCACGACCGGCGCATCCACGAGCAGTGCCCGGGCGATGGCCAGGCGCTGCCGCTGGCCGCCGGACAGTCCGGCACCGTCCTCCCCCAGGCGCGTGTCGTACCCGTGAGGCAGGTCGCTGATCGCGGTGTGGAGCTGCGCTCGCCGGGCCGCGTCCACGACGTCGGCCCGGTCCGCGTCGGGGCGGCCGAGCGCGATGTTCTCGGCCACCGTCCCCTGCACCAGATGGGTGTGCTGGAACACCTGGGTCACCGTGGCCGCGAGGGTGTCCGGGGCGATCTCGCGGACGTCCACTCCGCCGATCCTCACCGACCCGGCGGCGGGATCGTCGAACCGCGAGAGCAACCCCCCGAGCGAGGATTTACCGCTGCCCGAGTGGCCCACCACAGCGACCATGCCCTTCTCGGGGAGTGCCACGTCGATGCCGTGCAGCGCCGGGGTGCCGTCGGGGTAGGCGTACCCCACGCCGTCGAACCGCACCTCGACGCCCTGGGGCGTCTGTGCCTCCGACGGTTCGGAGAGCTGCGGGATCTCGGCCACCGAGTGCAGCCGCTCCATCGCGGCGCGGGTCACGTGCCACTGCTCCCCCACCGACAGGGCGGCCACCAGCGGACGGTAGACCGCTATCGCCACGAGGAGGAACCCGATGGCGACCTCCGTCCCGCGGCCGGCCACCACCGCCATCAGGACCGGCACCCCGGCCATAAGGACGGCCGAGGCCAGCATCAGCGGGGGGATCAGCCTGCCGAGCATCCGCACCGAAGAGTCGCGCAGGTCAAGCGCCGTCGCGCGCAGGACGTCGGCGATCCGCCCCGGCGCCGCGAGGACCCTCCACACGGTGATCCCGGTGAGCACGTCGACGAACCGTGCCGAGGACTCGGCCTGCAGAGAAGTCCGCTCCCGGGCCGCGGCGGTGGTCCGGGTGCCCGCCCACACGGTCGCCGGGATCGCCGCCACGACGGCCCCGGCGAGTACGAGCGCGACCACCGGGTCATAGACCGCCGCTGCGGCGACGACGAACACCGGTAATCCGAGGGCCTGTCCCAGCTTGGGCAGCCCTTCGGACAGGAAGTCCTCGATCTGCTGCATGTCGCCGGTGAGCAGCGCCTGGGTCTCCCCGCGGCGCCGACCGGAGGCCGTCGGCACGGGCACGCGGAGCAGGTGCTCGAGCACCCACACCCGGGCATGGGCGGACACCTGGTACGCGGCGAGCCACGAGTCCCTGGCTGCCAGGTATGAGGCGAGCAACTGACCGAGGAGTGTCACCACGGCCACCACGGTCACCTGGACGGCCCGGGACTCGTCCAGCTGTCCGCCGCGGGCCAGGTCCACCACGAGGGTGATCAGCACCCCGTAGAGCAACCCCCCGAACAGTGACTGGACGATCCGCCACCCCACACCGCGTAGGACGCGGACCCGTTCGGCACCGGCGATCCGCCACATCGTGCCCACGCCGCTCATCGGATCCCCGCCCTCGCCCGCGACTCGGCAGCGTTCAACTCGGTGTATAGCCCGCCGCGCTCGAGCAGCTCGTCGTGCGTGCCCTGCTCGGCGACCGCGCCCCGGTCGAGCACCACGATGTGGTCCGCGCGGCGGGCCACCGCGATCCGGTGGGTCGCCAGCACCAGCGTCTTCCCCCGGCACCACCGGGAGATCGACTCCCACAGCTCGTCCTCGGTGAGCGGGTCGACCGAGGCTGTCGGCTCGTCCATCAGCACGACCCAGGCGTCGACGACGAGGGCCCGCGCGAGCGCGAGGCGCTGCCGCTGCCCCCCGGACAGGCCAGCTCCCGCCTCCCCCAGACGCCGATCGAGGGCCGAGTCCCCCAACTCGTCACGGAGTCCGACGGCGTCCAGCGCGTCGAGCAGGAGCCCGTCGGGGGCGTCGGGCGCCCCCGTCCGGAGGTTCTCCGCGATCGAGCCGGCGAACAGCAGGGGATTCTGGGCGGCCAGGCTCACCCGGCGTCGACCGGGTGCGGTGAGGAGCTCCGCGGTGGGCACGCCCCCGAGCGTCACCTCTCCGACGGGCGGCGTCCTCACCCCGGCGATCAGCTCGAGCAGGGTCGTCTTGCCCGATCCGGACTCCCCCACCAGGGCGACGGTCGCGCTCTCCGGGACCCGGAACGAGACCTGTCGGAGAGTGCTCGCCCGCCCCCGGTGTCCGAAGTCGACGCCGTCGACCACGACAGCGCGATCCCGCGGCTCCCGGCCGGTCACAGTGGTCAGGTCCACCGGGGCCAGGTCGAGCTGCTCCTCGACCGCACGGGCACTCGCCGCCGCCAGGGGAAGGGAGTGCATCCGGTAGAAGAGCGTGACGAGCGGAACGGTGTAGGCCGGGGCCAGGACGATGAACAGCAGGAACGTGTCCACATCCAGCCGGCCGGCGGCGAGCAACCAGGCCCCGAGCACCGCGACGACCGCCGGTGTGGCGGTGACCAGGGGAGAGAACCAGGCGCCCCACCGCAGGAACGCCGCGCCCCACGCGGACTGGAGGCTCGCGGTGTGTCGGATCGCGGACACGGCCGTGGACCCGGGCGTCCGGGCACCGAAGACCCTGCTCTCCGCGAGCGCCGTGAGCTGGTCCATCATCGCCCGTCCCATCGCCGCGTTCGCCACGACGAACTCGCCCATCCGGTGGGCGTTGGACCGCATCGCCCGCCGCATCGTCCAGAAGGCCAGCGGGGCCACCGCGGCGCACGCCAGCGCCAACCGCCAGTCCTCACCCAGAAGCCACACCGTCATGACGAGCCACACCGTCACACTGGCCGCGAACTCCGGCACACCGTGCGCGAGGATTCCCTCGAGCCGCTCGACCTCCTCCCCCGCGGCTGAGCGGGCGGAGGCCGTGTGCCCGTCCGACAGGTCGGACAGATCCGCCCCGGACCATGCTTCTCCGAGGGCGATGCGGATCCGAGCGATCACGTCGAAGGCGGCCCGGTGCGCCAGTGCTGTGGCCGCGCCGAAGGTGACGTAGGTGACGACGACGCCCGCAGCCGCGAGAGCGACCGCCTGCGCAGCCGCCAGCCCCCCGTCGCCCACCACCAGGTGCACGAGCAGTCGGTAGACGGCGTAGGGCACCGCGAGCTCCGCGAAGGCCGAGACCACGGCGAGCGCCACCGCGGCCACGAGCAGGCGACGGGACCCGCCGAGGTGGGGGCGCACCACTCGCGGCACGGCCCGATAGTCGAATCCCGAGGCACTCACTGCGGCTCACTAGTCATGTAGCGGTTCCGGGTTCGCTACCCGGTCGGGGCGAGAGGTTCCGCGGTGAGGACGAATCGCCAATCGCTCCGATGAGTTGGGGCTCATGCGACATGACCTCACCTCTCGACACTCGCGGCAAGACGCCGTCCGATTCCGACAACGCGCAACACCGATGACTCTATTGATAATGAGACTCATTATCAATAGAGTCATCGAGGTTGCGGATCTCCTCCCACTCAAGGGGCCGAACCACCCGCCGTCGTCACACAACTTGGAGCCCCGATGCCATCACCCACCCCCACGGCCGTCGAGGTCGCCGTGATCGGTGCCGGACCGGCCTGCCTCACCGCAACCCTCGTCCTGGGACGACAGAAGCGACGCGTCGTGCTGGTCGACTCCGGCCAGCCGCGCAACGCGCCCGCGACCGAGATGCACATGTACCTCGGTCTCGACGGCCGGCCTCCCGAGCAGTTACGGAGCGTGGGGATGGAAGAGGTCGCCGCCCATCCGAACGTCGAGATCGTGCACTCCACCGTGACGGACCTCGAGGTGGCCGACTCCGACACGCCGATCCGACTCTCAACGTCGGACGGTGGAGCCTTCCTGGCCGAGCGACTCCTGGTCACCGCCGGAGTCCGCGACGACGTGAGCGGTATCCCCGGTGTGGCGGAGCGCTTCGGACAAGGGGTCTTCCACTGCCCGTTCTGCCACGGCCACGAGGTCGACGGGCGGCGGCTCGCCGTCCTCACCGACGCCCCGGAGAACCCCGCCCAACCGGGGTTGCAGGCGGTCTATCTCGCCACCCACTTCTCCCGCGATGTCACCCTGCTCACCAACGGCCATCCGGTCCCCGACGAGATCCACGGGATCCTCTCGCGCAACGGCGTCGGCGTCGATCACCGTCCCGTCACCGGGGTCGCCGGGACCGACGGCGCCCTCACTGTCTCGGCCGGTGGCGAGGAGCTCACATTCGGAGCGGTGTTCCACACGCCTCGCGAGCAGCCACGCCACTCCGTTCTCGGGCTCGATGTCGAGACGGAGGGCGCTCCCATCCTGGTGGACTGGCAACAGCGCACGTCCGACCCGCGCGTGTTCGCGGCCGGCGACTGCGCCCGCCGTCGCGACGATCCCGTCCCGCTCGCCTTCGTGGCCCGCGCCGTCGCCGCCGGGCAGGCCGCGGCGCTGTGGATCGACCAGGACCTCTTCCGCGTCCAGGCCGGTCTCGGCTGACGCGTCCCCACCCCACCCCCATCTCCACCCACTCACCTAAGGACCACCACGCTCATGGATCGCCGCGGTTTCCTCCGTCACCGGTGCCGTCACCGGTGCCGTCACCGGTGCCGTCACCGGCGCCGGACTCACCCTGGGCGCCTGCGCCACCGAGGACGGAAGTGGAGACGGCACCGGTGCCGGTTCGGGTTCCACCGGAGCGGGGCGCACCGTCCGGGTGGCCGCGATGGTCCCCCCGGGGGACACGCTCGACCCCGCCGCCGCGACCTCTCCGGGAGCGTGGGTCGGCATCTTCGCGGTATACGACTCTCTGGTCGTCCTCCTCGACAACGAGCCGGTACCGCAACTGGCCGAGTCGATCACCTCGAACGACTCGGCCGATGTGTGGACGGTCCGCCTCCGGCCCGACGCCACCTTCTCGGACGGCTCGTCGGTGACCGCCGAGGACGCCCTCGCCTCGCTGGTCTACACGGCCGCCTCCCCGATGGCCGGGTCCTTCCTCGCCCCGCTCGACACCGAGGCATCCCGCGCGGTCGACGAGCACACGCTCGAGCTGCACCTCAGCGCTCCGCGGGCCGACTTCGTCGAGGCGGTCCTTGCCCCCCAGAGCGCCGTGTTCAAGGGCGGCGACCCCGGAGCCGGTATCGGATCGGGTCCGTTCGTCCTCGACTCCGGATCGGCCGAGGACGGATGGGTCTTCACGCCCAATGACCATCACCCGGGCGTCGGCATCGACCGACTCGAGGTGCGGTCGATCCCGGACCCCGATGCTCGAGCCCGCGCTGTGGTCTCCGGCGACGTCGACTACGCCAACGACCTCCCGGTCACCGCCGCGCGCACGGTGACCGATTCGGCCCGGATCACCGAGGGTGGCCCGGCGGACTCCAAGGCGCTGGGCCTCATCCTCAACACCCGCGTCGCGCCGTTCGACGACGAGCGGGTCCGGACGGCGTTCAAGCTGCTGGTCGACCGGGAAAGCCTCGTCAGCACTGTCCTCGGCCAAGGCGCTGTCGTGGGCGAGGACGTCCTGGGCAAGGGCATCAGCGGCTACCCCGACGACCTTGCCGAGGTCACCCGGGACGTGGCCCGGGCGCGGACCATCCTCGAGGAGGCAGGGGTCGAGGAGCTGACCCTGGTGACCTCTGACGTGGTCCCCGGCCTCGACGACGCCGCCGAGCTCCTGGTCACCCAGGCCCGCGAGGCCGGACTCACCCTCACTCTCGACCGCCGGGACCCGGCGGCCTACTTCGCCGACATCCCGGGCCTGATGAAGCTGCCGCTGTTCTCCATCTACTGGGTCAACCGCTCGACTGCCACGGCGCTGCCGTTCACCACGGGTTCGGCAGGCGGCTTCAACCTCGACGGATTCGGTGCCGATGCGGCCTGGGACCGGCGTCTGGCCGACGCTGCGGCGATCACCGACGACGCCGAACGCCAGGCGGCGGTCTCCCGGCTCGCCGTGGAGGTGTCCGAACAGGGTGGCCAGCTCATCTGGGGGTACCAGCCGTTTCTCAACGCGACCACCGATGCCGCCGGTGACGTCCCCTCGAGCCAGTCCGCGCCGTTCTTCGGGTCCCGCGCCGACTGATGACGCCCAGACGCGCCGGGGTGAGGATCGCCCAGACGCTCCTCACCTTCGCGGTCACCGTCGTGCTGGCCTTCTGGTTGGTCGACACGCTCCCCGGGGACGCCGCGACGGCCTCGTTCGTCACCACCGACGCGTCCTGGCTCACCCGCCGACGCGCCGAACTCGGTCTCGACATCCCTGTCGCCGAGAGGTTCGTCGAGTGGCTGGGTGGGATGGCCAGGGGTGACCCCGGCCTCTCCGCCTCGGGCATCCCCGTCGTCGACCAGATCCGCGAGCCACTGGCGCGGACCGGTCTCCTGATGCTCGCGGCGATCCCCGTGGCCGTGGTGGCCGGACTCGGTGGCGGAGTACTCACAGGAGCCCGCGCCGGGTCCCGCACGGACCGGACGGCCTCGCTCACCGCCGCCGTGGTGCTCGCGACCCCCGAGTTCGTCCTGGCGGTGATCCTCGTGACGATCTTGTCCATCCAACTCGGTCTGCTCCCGCCGGTCTCACTGGTCCCGCTGGGTGGCAGCCCACTCGACCGCCCGGGGATCCTCGTGCTCCCGGCGGTCACCGCCGGGCTCGTCGTCGGCGCATGGCTGCAGAGAACGGTCCGGGCCGTCGTGGCCGCCGAAGCCGCGCGACCACATGTCCGGGCCGCTCGACTCGCGGGCATCCCGCCGCTGGCCGTCCTCGTCCGACACCTGCTCCCCGGGGCGACGGGGCCGATCGTCCAGCTCTGCGCGCTGGCCGTGCCCGGCCTCATCGGTGCGGCGCTCGTCGTCGAGGTGGCGTTCGGTTACGCGGGCGCCGGGAGCCTGCTCGTCACCCTCATCGCCAACCGCGACACCGTTCCGGTCGCCACCCTGGTCACCGTGGCCGCCGCCGTCACCACGACCTCGCTGCTCGTCGCCGATCTGGTCACCGGGTCGGGACCCCGGCGGTGGCTCCGGTGACCCACGAGCATCTCGTCCGCACGCTCCTCGTCGGGATGCTCACGACGGGCCTCGCGCTCGCGCTGTTCGGCCCCGTCGTGGCCCCCGTTCTCGGCCTGCCCGCCCCGGACGCCGTGACCGGCGGAGCGTTCACCCAGGACAACGCCGCGTGGGGGACAGACCGGCTGGGACGGGACGTCCTGGCGCGGGCCTTTCACGGCAACCTGCCGCTCGTCGCGATCTCCGTGACGGCGGCCTTCCTGTCGACCGCGACCGGAGCCGTCATCGGCCTCACGCTCGCCTGGATCCCCCCACTGCGACCGGTCGTTCGATTCGCGACCGACGTGCTGGTCACCCTCCCCCCGGTGCTCATCATCCTGGTCGTCGCCACCGCCGGGAACGGCTCCGTCGTGGTCGTGGGGGCGGTGACGACAGTGCTGTTCATCCCTGTGAGCTCCCGCTATCTCGAAGCCGCGAGCGCCCCGCTCCTGGGGTCCGGGTTCGTGGAGGTCGCCCGAGCGGAGGGCCGGTCACGCCTGGACGTCACGGTGCGGGAGGTCGTCCCGGGCCTGTCCCGCCCGCTGCTCACCGAGCTGTCCGTGCGCTTCACCAGCGCCGTCTACCTGGTGAGCACGCTGGCGTTCCTCGGCGGCGGGTTGGGAGGGGGCGGCGACGACTGGGCGTCGACCGTCCGGGATTCGATCGCCGGGGTGACCCTCAACCCGTGGTCCGTGATCGTGCCCGCACTGGGGATCGCGCTCCTGACGGTACCGACGGCACTTCTGGCCGATCGGGAAGGGCACGGGGCGATCTGATGGTGACCGCCTCCGCCCTCTCCGTACGTGACCTGGCCATCCGGGACCGGACCGGCGTACCGCGTCTGGAGGTTCCGCGCCTGGACCTCGAACGCGGCGAACGCCTCGTGCTGGTGGGACCGTCCGGGGCCGGGAAGTCGACCCTCGCCCGCGCGCTGCTCGGCGACCTCTCCCCCGGACTGTGTGTGGCCTCCGGAGCGGTCACCGTCGACGGTGTGGACGCACTGGGGGCGAGCGCCTGGCAGCTGCGGCTGCTGCGTCGTCGCAGCTGCGTCGTCGACCAGGATCCGGGCGTGGCCCTGACCCCGTGGCGCCGCATCGGTCAGCTCACCGAGGAGATCGCGGCCCGCCCGGGGCTGGGCATCCACTACGCGCGGGAACTGGGCCTGCCCGTCGACGAGGGTTGGCTGCGGCGCCGACCGGACCAGCTCAGTGGCGGCCAACGGCGCAGGGTGGCCATCGCGCGGGCCCTGTCCGTCGACCCGGGCCTCGTGGTGCTCGACGAGCCCACGGCCGGACTCGACCCGGACACCGCGCGGGCCTTCACCGAGCTCCTCCTCTCGGTGACCGCCGGACGCACACTCGTGCTGGTCACCCACGACGTCCGCCTGGCCCACCAGGTGGGCGGGAGGATCGTGACGGTGGACGCCGGCCGCATCGAGGAGTCGGTTCGACCGTCGGCCGCGGTCCGGTGGCCGGCTCGCGTCGCTCCCTCCCCGGCGGGCACGGGCGCCGGCCTCGCCTTCGACTCTCTCGCCGTGGCGCATCCGAACACCGCGCCCCTCGGCCCCCTTGACGCTGTCGTCCCGGCCGGGTCGGTCGTCGCGCTGACGGGCCGCTCGGGCTCGGGGAAATCGACGCTGCTGCGCGCTGCCGCGGGCCTCCATCCCCCGATCCGGGGACGCGTTCTGATCCACGGGGAGGAGCTGGCCCCGCGGGTACGGGACCGGCCGCGCGCCCACATCGACTCGTTCGCGCTGGTGCCCCAGGACTCCTCGTTGGCCCTGGCCCCGGCGGTCACCGTGGGCCGCAGGCTCCGCCGACTCGCCCGCGACCACCGCACCGACCTGTCACGGGTCTGCGAGGAGCTCCACCTCGGCCCGGAGTTGCTGGACCGCCGGCCCGGCGCACTCTCCGGGGGGCAGCG